>DATHMC010000332.1:0-12084 GCA_035487495.1 Undibacterium sp. | reverse complement strand
ATGCGTGTTATTTGCGGCCGATCAGCAAGCCGAGCAGCAGGCCCACGCCGGCGGCCACGCCGGCTGTCTGCCAGGGATTTTCCTTTACATACTCGTCAGTCACACGGGCGGCGTCCTTGGTTTTGGCGAGCACCGCCTCTTCCAGCCGCAAGATCTCTTCCTTCGCATTTTTCAGTGTCGCCTCAAACCTCGCCTTGGCTGCCTTGAAGCCTTCGCCCGTCTGTTGCTCGGAATTTTGCAGCAATGCTTCTGCATCCTTGATGATCTGGTTCAAATCGCTCATCAATTTCTCTTTGGAGCTGTCTGCGGAATTCATGGCGTGTCCTTTCAGTAAAAATGGGATGGCAACACATGTAAAAATCGCAATTTAGGCGTTCTAGTCACTTTAGCGCATAGTCGATGGCGATACCAGCAAAAATCGCTGCGCCCAGCCAGTTGTTGTGACGAAATGCGGCAAAACAGCGCATGCGGTCGCGCTCGCGGATCAGTGTGTAATGGTAGGCCGCGCAGCCTGTCGCCACGGCCATGCCCGCCGCGAACCACCAGCGCAATCCCATTTGCCAGCCCACCAGCAGGATCAGTGCAAAGCTGACCGCATAGCACAGCATCACGGCCAATACGTCGTAATGGCCGAAGGTGATGGCCGAAGTCCTGATGCCGATTTTAAGGTCGTCGTCGCGGTCCACCATCGCATATTCGGTGTCGTAGGCCACCGCCCAGAAGATGTTGGCAACCAGCAATATCCAGGCTGCGGCTGGCACCTGGTTTTGTATCGCGGCAAAACCCATGGGAATCCCGAATCCGAAAGCAATGCCGAGGTAGGCCTGCGGTATCGCAAAAAAACGCTTGAAGTAAGGGTAGCTGCCGGCGATCAGCACGGCCAGCACCGACAATTGTTTGGTCAGGGCGTTCAAGGGCAGGATCAGCATGAAGGAAGCCAGCGCCAGTACGACAGCCACCATCACGGCTTCCCAGCCGGCGATCTTGCCGCTGGTGAGCGGACGCTCAGCGGTACGTTTGACATGCTTGTCAAAATCCCTGTCCGCATAGTCATTGACGGCGCAGCCTGCCGAGCGCATCAACACGGTACCCAGCGTGAAGATGACGACCAGTTGCCAGTCCGGCTTGCCGCTGGACGCCAGCCACAGGGCCGCCAGGGTAGGCCACAGCAGCAGCAATATGCCGATCGGCTTATCCAGCCGTATCAGTTTGAAATAATAGGAAAGCCGGGTCGAAAACGGTGTCATGAAAATGGTGGACATTTGATGGGCGGTAGCGCGGTCGGCAATAAATTGCTGTAGTAAGTGTTGCAGCCGGTGTTCTGATTGTGCGTCGCAAAAGGGAATTATATTGGTATCTGTACACATGCGCTTGATCAGATGCTATCGTAGCGCGGTTGTCACAATATATACATACAATAGCCTGCATTTTGTTTGTGAAAATTAGCGGCAATAAAATATCAACCGGCTGCAATCACTCCCAAGGATGCGCGATGAAATTCACATTCAGGACTTTGGCTGTCGCCAGTGCCATGCTGACGTCGGCAATGACGGCGACATCGGCGTACGCTGTAACAGAGATCAGTTGGTGGCATTCGATGACCGGAGCCCTGGGCGATCGCGTGAACGCGCTGGCCGAGCAATTCAACAAGGGGCAGTCGGAATACAAGGTGGTGCCGGTGTATAAGGGCAGCTATGATGAGGCGATGGCCGGCGCGATAGCCGCCTATCGTGCCGGCAATGCGCCGAATATCCTGCAAGTGTTCGAGGTCGGCACCGCGACCATGATGTATTCCAAGGGCGCGATCAAACCGGTATCGGAGGTGATGAAGATCGCCGGCGAAAAATTCGATGCCAGCGTGTATATTCCGGCCGTCGCCGGCTATTACGCCTCGCCGAAGGGGGAGCTGGTGTCCTTCCCGTTCAATAGCTCCACCACCGTGTTTTACTACAACAAGGACATGTTTGCCAAAGCCGGCATGGACCCCAGCAAGGCGCCGGCAACCTGGCAGGAAGTGGTGGCCGCCGCCGCCCGCCTGAAAGCCAATGGAGAGAAGTGCGGTTTCACCACCGGCTGGCAAACCTGGGTGCACCTGGAGAGCTTCTCTGCCTGGCACAACGTGGAATTCGCGTCCAAGGGCAATGGCTTTGGCGGCCTGGATGCGCGCTTGAAATTCAATAGTCCGCTGCATGTGAGGCACATCGAGAATATGGCGAACTGGGCCAAGCAGGGCTACTTCACCTATGCCGGCCGCAAGAATGAACCCGAGGCCAAGTTCTATTCCGGCGAATGCGGGATGCTGACCTCATCCAGTTCCGCTTACGGCAGCATCGCAAAGAACGCCAAGTTCAAATTTGTCGTGTCGCCTTTGCCGTACTACTCCGACGTGGCCGGCGCTCCGCAAAATACCATCATAGGCGGCGCTTCATTGTGGACCATGAGCGGCAAAAAAAACGAAGAATATAAAGGCGTGGCAAAATTCTACAAGTTCCTTTCGCAACCGGAAGTGCAGGCGAAATGGCACCAGGAAACCGGCTATCTGCCGATTACCACCGCCGCTTATGAGTTGACCAAAAAATCCGGCTTTTATGAGAAAACCCCTGGCCCGGGCGTCGCCGTGCAGCAGATGATCGTGAAGACCACCGACAAATCGCGCGGTGTACGCCTCGGCAATTTTGTACAGATACGCACCGTGATGGATGAGGAGCTGGAAGCGGTGTGGAGCGGCAAGAAGAGCGCCAAGGAGGCGCTGGACGCCGCGGTAATGCGCGGCAATGAGCTCCTGGACAAGTTCGAGAAAGCCAACAAATAGAGCTGTCGTCAACCTGAGCGCCGCCCAATTTTTCGCCTGTGATGCTCACCGTACATTCGTACGGCTGTGCTTCCCGGCGCAAACTTGAGCGGCTCGCTACGGTTTCTGGCAGCTTTATTCAATGTTGTTCTGATCAAATCATTTCTTAGGGGCTCGCTTGGAAAAACGCGCTCGATTTCGTTCTGCCTGGTTGCCGTATGCCTTGGTGGCGCCGCAAATCATCGTCACGCTGGTGTTTTTTTTCTGGCCGGCAGCGCAGGCCATGTATCAATCCGTGTTGTTGCAGGATGCGTTCGGCATGTCCACCCAGTTTGTGTGGCTGGATAATTTCAAGGGCCTGTTTGCCGATCCCAGTTACCTTGCCTCATTTAAGACCACGGCGCTGTTTTCAGTGCTGGTGGCGTTTCTCGGATTGTCGATTTCACTGATCCTGGCGGTGTTTGCCGACCGCGTGGCCAGGGGGGCGACCATCTATAAAACCTTCCTGATCTTGCCGTATGCGGTTTCCCCTGTAGTCGTGGGCGTCCTCTGGATGTTCCTGTTGAATCCCACCCTGGGGGTAGTCGCACACGCGCTGCGTCATTTCGGGATTGAATGGAATAACCTGATCAATGGCCGGCATGCCATGATCCTGATCGTGCTGGCGGCCGTCTGGAAGCAGATCAGCTACAACTTCCTGTTCTTCCTGGCGGGTTTGCAGGCGATACCCAAGTCCCTGATCGAGGCGGCGGCGATAGACGGCGCCGGTCCGGTGCGGCGCTTTGCGACCATCGTTTTTCCGCTGTTGTCGCCGACTTCGTTCTTTTTGCTGGTCGTCAATATCGTCTATTCCTTCTTCGATACTTTTGCGATAGTCGAGGCGACCACGCAGGGTGGGCCTGGCAAGGATACCGAGATCCTGGTGTTCAAGGTCTTCAATGATGGCTTCAAGGGTGGCGACCTGGGTAGCGCGGCGGCGCAATCGGTGATACTGATGAGCATCGTGGTCGTATTGACTGTGGTGCAGTTCAAGTATGTGGAAAAGAAAGTGCAATACTCATGATCAAGGCAAACGATGATTGAACGGCGCCCGCTACTGGATGCAATCAGCCACCTGATACTGATACTCGGCGTGGTCATCGTCGCTTTTCCCATCTACATCGCGTTTGTCGCGAGTTCGCAAACCGCCGAGCAGGCTGCTTTGGCGCCGTTGTCGCTGATACCCGGCGACCAGCTGTTTCACAATTTGTCCGCGGTGCTCAATACCGGCGCCACCGGCAATGTCAGCGCCGGCCCGGTGATCAGGATGCTGTGGGTCAGCCTGGCATCGGCGCTGATCATTGCGATAGGCAAGATCAGCATCTCCATGCTGTCGGCGTTTGCGATGGTGTACTTCCGTTTTTCGGGGCGCAATGTGTTCTTCTGGATGATCTTCGTGACCCTGATGCTGCCGGTGGAAGTGCGCATTACGCCAACCTATAAAGTTGTTTCGGACCTGGGGATGCTGAACAGCTATGCGGGCCTGACGATACCGCTGATTGCATCGGCGACGGCGACCTTCCTGTTCCGGCAATTTTTCCTGACTGTGCCGGATGAACTGGCCGAGGCTGCGCGCATCGACGGCGCCGGCCCCTTGCGCTTCTTCATGGATGTGTTGTGGCCGTTGTCGCGCACCAATGTAGTCGCGCTGTTTGTCATCATGTTCATTTACGGCTGGAACCAGTACTTGTGGCCGTTGCTGATTTCCACCGAGCAAAGCATGTATCCGATCGGCGTCGGCATCCGGCGCATGATCGCCGGCGGCGATGCCGCGGTCGAGTGGAATATGGTGATGGCAACCCTGCTGCTGGCGATGCTGCCGCCGGCATTGGTGGTGCTGGTGATGCAGAAGTGGTTCGTCAAGGGATTGGTCGACTCTGAGAAGTAATTAGCGTCGTTTTTTATGTAGAAAAGGCATTGTCCACGAAAAACACGAAAAGCACGAAAAACGGCGTGAAGAATTAATGTCAATCAATTAAGAAAAAGCCAGCAATCCTTGTCGTCCCGGCACAGGCGGTGAAGCAGGGGGGCAAGCGGCATGCTGCTTGCCTGCGTAACGGCCTTGCTTTGCAAGGCAAGACTCTCTCCCTACAGGGGCACAGGGGGACCCAGCGGCTTGCAGCTGAACGGCACTGGATTCCCGCCTCCGCGGGAATGACGAGAGTTGGATTTTTTTTCGTGCTTTTCGTGTTTTTCGTGGATAAGAAAATTAATCAATCACATCAAAATAAAAACAGGATTTATGGCCCAAGTTCATCTAAAAGACGTGCGGAAAACCTACGGCAAGGGCGGCAAGGCGGTGGCCGTCATCCATGGCATTTCCATCGATATCGAACACGGTGAATTCATTGTGATGGTAGGGCCGTCCGGCTGCGGCAAGTCCACCTTGCTGCGCATGGTGGCGGGGTTGGAGGAGGTTACTGCCGGCGCGGTCGTGATCGGCGATCGCGTCGTCAACGAACTGGAGCCCAAGGACAGGGATATTGCGATGGTGTTCCAGAACTATGCCTTGTATCCGCATATGACGGTGTACCAGAACATGGCCTACGGCTTGAAGATACGCGGTTTTTCCAAAGCCGACATTGAGACCCGCGTACAGAAGGCTGCCGGGATACTGGAGCTCGGAGAGCTGCTGCAGCGCACGCCGCGTCAGTTGTCCGGCGGCCAGCGCCAGCGGGTGGCGATGGGACGGGCGATAGTGCGCGAGCCGGCGGTATTCCTGTTTGATGAGCCGCTCTCCAACCTGGATGCGAAATTGCGGGTGCAGATGCGCCTGGAAATCCAGAAGATGCACCGCGCGCTGGGCACGACCAGCCTGTACGTTACGCATGACCAGGTCGAGGCGATGACCCTGGGACAGCGCATGATAGTCATGAATGCGGGACGCGCCGAACAGATAGGCACGCCTGCCGAAGTGTACGGCACGCCGGCCACGACTTTCGTTGCCGGTTTCATCGGCTCTCCACCGATGAACTTATTGCGTGGCAAGGTCGGCGCGGACGGCAGGCACATGCAGATAGGCGATGCCAGTGTAAGCCTGCCGCTGCTGCAAGACGGCGCCGACAAACTGGCAAACCGTGCATTGATCCTCGGCATAAGACCCGAGCATTTGTTGCTCGGCATGCCAGGATTGCCGCTGGACGTGGAAATGGTGGAGGCGTTGGGCGCAGACTTGCTGGTGCATGGCGTCTGCGGCGGAGAGCAGCTTGTGATACGCACGCCTACCGGCACCGCAGTCGAGGTCGGTCAAAGGATCACGGCGGGTTTTGCAGCGAAAACCATGCACTGGTTCGATCCGGCGACGAGCAGGCGCCTGTAGCAAAAAGATTACCCGCTTCTTCCTGCAGGCATCTGCAGGGGCAGCCACACCGCAAAACAGGAACCGCGTCCGACAGCACTGGCCACGGCCACCGTCCCGCCATGTAATTCCGCCAGGCGCTTGATCAATGCCAGCCCCAGGCCTGTACCTTCATGCTTTTTCGTCAGCGGCGACTCCAGTTGCACGAAAGGCTGGAATAGCTCCTGCAAATCTTCACTGGCAATCCCCTTGCCGTTATCTGTGACGCTGATCTCCAGGAAGTCGAGGTACTCGTTTTCGGGCAGCGGCAAGAGTCGGACCTGCATTTCTGCGGCCGTTTCCAGATGGGCGGCAAAATCGGCAGAGACTTGTTCAAGCGGCACGACTCGCGCCCGGATCAGGATGTGGCCGCGCTCGGCGGTAAATTTGACGGCGTTCGACAGCAGGTTGTAGACGATCTGCTTGAGTTTGCGGATGTCGGCGAATACCTGGATGGCATGCTCTTTCGTAAACTCTTCGGCCACGCTGAGTTTTAGCTGGATGCTGCGATGATGTGCTTTTTCCTTCACGATGCTGAGACTGGATTGCAGCATCGATGCGATATTGATGGACTCCAGGTCGAGCGTCATCTGCCCGGCCTCAACCTTGGACAGATCCAGCACGTCGTTGATCAGTGACAGAAGATGGGTGCCGCCATGATAAATTTCAGTGGCGCTGGCGCGTTGCGGCTCGTTTAATGTGCCCTGCAAACCGTCTTTTAGCAATTCGGAAAAGCCGATGATGGCGTTCAACGGCGTGCGCAGTTCATGCGACATATTGGCCAGGAATTCGGATTTCAGATGGCTCGCCAATTCCAGCTGGCGATTTTTTTCGGCGATTTGCCTCTGGTGCCCCACCAGTTCGCCATTCGCCTTGGCCAGGTCGTTATTCTTTTGCTCCAGGATCGCCAGCAATTCCGCGCGGCTGTCGGCCAGTTCCTTGGAGGCCCGGGCGTCGGCGGCCTCCAGTTCCTTGCTCAGTAATTCCTTGCGTATGCGCCGGTTCTGGTCTTCCGACTGCTTGCGGCGCAACTGTACCCGGACCCGGGCCTTGAGCACTTCGACTTCATTCGATTTCAGTACATAGTCGTCGGCGCCGCTGCTGAGACCTTCGATCATGGAGTCCTGGTCTTCGGTCGCCGTCAGCATGATGATCGGGATATCGGACAGCGGCGCGGAAGCCTTGATGCGCCTGCAGGTCTCGGTGCCCCCCAGGCCCGGCATCAGCCTGTCCAGCAGGATGCAGTCTATCGCTTGCACCGCTACCATTTCCAGCGCCTCTTCGCCGGAGCGGGCCAGTATCACGTCATAACCTTCACCGCGCAAGGTCGAACCCAACTCGTCCAGATAGGTCAGGCTGTCGTCCACGGCCAAGATTTTCTTGGCGCCGAGCAGGCTCTCCGTCTGTTTCTCAAACGAGGCGCCGGCGGCGCCCCGCAGCACTGCAGCCACGCGGGCCAGCATCATTCCGAAATCCTCGTTCTTGCGCACAAAGGCGTCCGCCCCCGAATCGAGCGCATGCAATTCCGCGATACGGTCGTCCGATCCGGTCAGCAAGATGCAGGGGATTTTGCGCAATGCGGCGTCCAGCCGCAGCTTGCGCACTACGGTAGGGCCGTCTATGCCCGACAGCACGCCGTCGGTAATCACCACCGACGGCCGGTTGGCTGCGGCCCTGCGCAAGCCTTCTTCTCCGGTCGAGACGCCGGTCACCTCGTAGCCCGCGCCGCGCAGCTCTTCCGCCAGTCTTTCACGGAAGGTGATGCTGTCATCGATAATCAGCACCGAGGTTTTTTGCGTCGAGGCGGAGAGCTGGCCATGGCCCAGCAGTTCGCTGGCGCGGGCTACCAGGTAGTCGCGGTCGTAGGGCTTGCCCACGTAGTCGTTGGCACCCAACGCCAGCCCGCGTATCCTGTCTTTCACTTCCGCCTCGGTGGAAAGCATCAGCACCGGAAGTTCGGCGCCGGCGGCGGTAGCCCGAATCTCCCTGAGCAAATCGGTGCCGTCGCCGTCCGGCAGGATCACGTCCAGTATCACCAGGTCAGGTAGAGCCCGCGCCAGCGCGGCACGGGCCTGGCTGGCGTTGGAGCACAACGTCACCTGGAACTCTTTTTCTGTAAAAGCTTCTTCCAGGTCGGCGCGCACCGTCAGGCTGTCGTCAACGATAAGGATAGCGGGGCTGATGGCGCTCATGGCGTTTTTCTTCCTTGCGCAAGCCTGACCAGGGCAGGTCCGATGTCGGAAAGTGGCAACACATCTTGTGCCGCGCCCAACAGCGCGGCTTCGCGCGGCATGCCATACACGACAGAGCTGGCTTCATCCTGGGCTATCGTCGTTGCACCGGACCGGCGCAGAGCCAGCAGCCCGCGCGCGCCGTCGCTGCCCATGCCTGTCAGCAGGGCGGCCGCCACCGTTCCGGCATCCTCCGTCGCCAATGATTCAAACAAGACGTCCACCGAGGGTTTGCACGAGTGCCGCTCAGGCCCATCGTCCAGGATTATTTTATTATTCCTGACAACCATATGCCGGGTCGGCGGCGCCATGAATACGCCGCGGGTAAGCGGCTGGCCGTTTACCGCAATCTTTACCCCGCTCCTGAGACTGACCTGGCCATCCAGCCAGTCGGCAAATGCAAAACCGAAAGGCTCGCCGATATGCACCACGATCAACACCGGTATGGGAAAGTCGACCGGCAAGGCTTGCAATATTTGCACAACGGCCTTGGGGCCGCCGGTGGAAGCGCCGATTGCGATCAGTTCGCAAGACCGGGCGCGCAATGCTGCCGGCGCCGGCAAGTCCTGGTTTTCGCCGGCCCTGAACGCGGCGGCAGCGGTGTTGCTCATGCGCGCGCGCAAGTGGGTGATCACCCTGACCCGCGACACCAGCCTGACTGTGCTGATGAAGCGTTGCTCCCAATCGCCGGCGGCATCGTCGGCCTGCGGCTTTTCCATGACGTCGACGGCGCCCGCCGCCAGGGCCTCATAGGTCTTGAATAATTCGCCGCGATTGGTAGAGGAGGAGACGACCAATATCGGTGTAGGGCAGTGCGCCATGATATATTCGGTCGCAGCGAGGCCGCTCATCACCGGCAGCATCATATCCAGCGTAATCACATCCGGACGCAGGTCCTGGCACAGCGCGATGGCCTGCTTGCCGTCTGCTGCCTCGGCGATGACTTCCATATGCGGATCGGCGTTCAGCACTTCGACCAGGCGCTTGCGCACCGTCAAAGAATCTTCCACGACGAGTATGCGTAATTTTTTCATGCTTGCACCAGTTGTCTGATTCTTCGCAGGAATTCGACCTGGTTGAACTCGCCCTTGACGATGTAGGCACTGGCTCCCGCCTGCTCGGCGCGCTGCTTGTCCTCCGCCGCATCGCGTGAGGTGACCAGGATGCAGGGTATGCTGCGCAATACCGGATCGGCCCGCGTATGTTCGATGAACTCGATGCCGTCCATTCCCGGCATTTCCAGATCGACCAGGAACAGCGCATATTGATTACGGAGCGCCAGCGCCAGGCCCTCTTCGGCGGAAGCCGCCAGCGCGACGCCGAAGCCGGCGGCTTCCAGTATGCTGCTTTCCAGCATGCGCGTGGTCAGCGAGTCGTCGATGACCAATATAGGCAAGCTCGGGTCGGACGATACGTTGGCATGCGTTACCGTAGAGTGCATGCCGGATGCCAGCATTTCAGGGTCCAGCACCAGTTGCGGATTACCTTCATGATCGAGAAAGCTCGCCGATATCATGGCGCTTGCCGGCGCCATTGCGGGTAAAGGGCGCAGCACGATGGACTCCGTGCCTCGCAGTTTGTCCACTGCCACCGCGATTGCGCCTGCTGCCGTATTGATGACGACCGCCGACAGGATGTGGGGAGCGGCCGGGCGCGCAGAATGCATGCGGCCCGCCAGCGACAGCTTGATCAGCGGGATCAAGGTCCCTTGATGCACTATTCGCCGGCCCTGTTCGGCATGCACAATATCGCTACCGGCAACGCGCAGCGTGCTTTGCACCGCATCCAGCGGGATCGCCAGCGGTTGGCCGGAGGATTCCACGATCAGCGCTTGCAACGAAGCCAGCGATACGGGCACCAGCAATTCCACGCTGGTGCCTCTCCCCGCTTCGGTGTGGGCGATCATCTCGCCGCCGATTTGCTGCACCGAACTGCGCACCAGATCCAGGCCAACGCCGCGACCGGATAATTCCGTGATTGTTTTTGCAGTGCTGACGCCGCCTTTTGTCAGGATGGACAACAAGTCCTGAATGCTGAGCGCTTCTATTTTTTCTTCTGTTTGTTCCGACATTGTGCCTGCCGCCAGTTCTTTGCGCAGAATAGCGCGGCGCACTGCATCGGTATCGATACCCCTGCCGTCGTCGGTACACCGGAAGGACACATGGTTGGCACGGCGTGTCACTTCCAGGGTGATGTTGCCGGCAGCGGATTTGTGATTGGCGCCTCGCTCCCTGGGGAGTTCTATACCGTGTGCGACCGCATTGCGAATAATCTGCATCAGTGCGTTTTGCACGACATCCAGGACCTGGCCATCCAAACGAATGTCTCCGCCGCTGGCATCCAGGTTAACCTGCTTTTCCAGGCTATTGGCGGCGTCCCTGGCGGTACGTTCCAGCGTGTTGAATATGCTTGCCACCGGGATCAGCCTTAGCCTTTCGGCGATCTCATGGACTTGGCGCAATTCGCGCTCCATGCTTTCGGTGCAGGCAGCGATATTGCGTTCGGCGGAGAGGACCAGGCCGCGCAGGCTTTCCACCAGGCCGCCCACCTTTGACAGGTTGGTCGGTTGGGAATGAAGGTGGGATTCCTTCCAGCTCTGCGCCGCCAGTTGCGCGGAGAAGGACGTGAAAAGCTCCCGGATATGGCTGACCGACGCGTTCAGCCGTTTCATATTGCCCAACTCTCCGCTCACCTCTGCCAATCCTTCCAGCAGTGCGTCGACTACGCTGATGTCGGTGCGTGCCATGCGCAACACAGCCTGATTAGGGATGCCCTCGTGTTTGCCGGTAGGGGCCGGTGTCGCCGTGTCGGCAGCAGTGCCGGCATGTGTATTCGTTTTCGGCGCCAAAGCCTCGCTTGCATCCGCTTGCGGCAGGTTGTCGAGCAGTACGGAAATCTGGTCCAGGCTCTTGAGTATGTCGTCAAACGCCGATCGTGGCATGGTCGTGCCATCTTGCCTGTGCGGCGCCAGCGTGTCTTCGACCATGTGGGCGAGATTGGCGATCTGGGCTTGCCTCACCACGTGTGCCGCGCCTTTCAATGTATGCGCCAGCCTGAGCAAGCCCGATACTTTATCCGCATTGCCCAATTTTTCCAGGTCGAGTATGCCCGCGCTCAATTGGTCGAGCAGTTCGCGAGCTTCTATCCTGAAATAGCGGTAGGGGTCTTTGGCCATGATGTTGTGCGACGTTTTGTACGGTTCAGCTTGCTTGCGCTTGTATCATGCGCCGCAAATCGCCGGACAGGCTGGCCAGTTGCGATGCCGTTTGCAAGGTCTGGGTCGAGCTCGCCTCCGATTCGCGGGTCGCCTGCGAGATGTCGGTTACTGCCAGCCTGACCTGCTCTGCAGCCGTTGCCTGCTGTTTGGTGGATAGTTCAATCTCGCGTGCCGCTTCCGTGGTGGTCCCGACCAGGTTGCCGATCTGCTTGAATGCCAGCGCTATTTCGGCAAATTGCTTGGTGCCCGCGTCGACCGCCTTGGCGCTGCTTTCGGTCGCCATGACCGTGGTATTCACCGCGCTTCTTACATCGTCGATCTGGCCCTTGATTTCCTTGGTGGAGTTGGACACCCTGTCGGCCAGCTTGCGGATTTCGTCGGCGACCACCGCGAAGCGCTTGCCGGCTTCACCCGCTCCTACCGCCTCTATCGTCGCATTGATGGCCAGGATATTGGTTTGTTCCGCCAG
>DATHMC010000331.1:0-24151 GCA_035487495.1 Undibacterium sp. | reverse complement strand
AGCTTGCCGGTGGACGGCACGTGCGGACCGCGGCACAGGTCGGTGAAATTGCCTTCGGAATACAGCGATACGTCCTGGTCTTGCGGAATGGATTCAATGATCTCTGCTTTATACGCTTCGCCTATGGATTTGAAGTAAGCCACCGCCTCATCGCGCGGCAAGACCTTGCGGGTGACGGGCTCGTCCTTCTTGGCCAGCTCCAGCATTTTCTTTTCTATCGCCTGCAAGTCCTCGGGGGTAAACGGGCGCTTGTACGAAAAATCGTAGTAAAAGCCGTTTTCAATCACGGGGCCGATAGTTACCTGCGCATCCGGGAACAATTCCTTGACGGCATACGCCAGCAAATGGGCGGTGGAGTGGCGGATCACATCCAGGCCGTCCGCATCCTTGTCGGTGACGATGGACAGATCCACGTCGGCGTCGATCAGGTAAGAAGTGTCCACCAGCTTGCCATTGACCTTGCCGGCCAGCGCCGCCTTGGCCAGGCCGGCACCTATGCTGGCTGCCACCTGGGCAACAGTAAGCGGCGCATCAAATTGGCGTTGCGAACCATCGGGAAGTCGGACTGAAATCATTTTGCTCTCCATGCCAGCAATGTCTTGCTGATAAACACTACTCAAAAAATGCGGACGAAAAAAAACGCGGCATAGCCGCGTTTTTTTCAATACATACAAACGAAAAAGAACCTCGACTAGCGTCGCTCACAAGTTGCAGTGATCGTAGTTCGCGGTGTCATAACCATGATGCCTTTCTCGCTCTTATATATGCAATGAATTACAAAAAAATTCTGGTGGGCGGTGCAGAATTCGAATCTGCGACCCCTTGGATGTCGACCAAGTATTCTAACCAGCTGAACTAACCGCCCGAAGAGCCGAAACTATAGCAAAGATCATCCGGTGCGTAAAGTTTTTTCAGGCAATTTTTAGCAAAATATTTCTCCGGCGCCAGAGCCAGCTTCAATTTGCCTATTATTTTAGCAAAAATAGTCATGGAACAGATGTGGATTTTCATCAGGCTTTCACTTTAAGCGGCTAAACTATTGCAAATACGCATTTCAATGACAAGTCCTGGCTAATTAGTCCGATGAGCCGGATGATCAACCCAACCAATGCCGGCGATACGCCAGCGCCCATTCACGCAGTCAATTTAAGAATTCATGCACGCAAAACCTTCCATCGATAAAAGTGCAGAACTACATGCACACCGTCACGGCGACGCCAAGCACAATCACTTCTTTGAACATCGCAGCCAGGCGGTATTGGCGTGGGCTCTCGCGCTGACGCTGGGATTTGCAGTGGTCGAGGTGGCTTTCGGCTTCTGGTCCAATTCGCTGGCGCTGATTTCCGACGCCGGCCATATGGTCACCGACGCGGCGGCGCTGGGCTTGGCCCTATTGGCGCAAATGATCGCCAAACGCCCTCCTACGGCAAAAAATTCTTTTGGCTTTGGCCGTGCAGAGGCCCTGGCGGCCTTCGTCAACGGCATGGCGATGCTGCTGGTAGTGGGTTGGATCACGTATGAAGCAGTGCAAAGGCTGTCCCACCCCGAAGTCGTACAAGGCGGCGCCGTGATGCTGGTCGCCTCCATCGGCCTGGCCATCAATATTATCGTCGCCTGGGTGCTGTCGCACGATCAGGACAGCGTGAATACCAAGGCCGCAATGGTGCATGTGATGGGCGATTTGCTGGGCTCGGTCGCGGCGATCGTTTCCGGCGCGGTGATCTACTTTAGCGGCTGGATGCAGATTGACCCATTGCTATCCATCTTCGTATCGCTGCTGATCCTGAAATCGACGTTTGGCGTGTTGCTGGATTCCTATCACTTCCTGATGGAAGGGGTGCCGCACAAAATAGACTATGTGCAAGTCGGCCAGAACCTGAAGGCAATCGACGGCGTCATGTCGGTGCATGACCTGCATGTATGGGAAATGTCGCCGGGCTATCCGGCGCTGATCGGCCACCTGGAAATACGCGACCTGCAGATGTGGCCGGAAATCCTGGCGAATGTCAAAGCCATGCTGCTGGACAGCCATGGCATTGATCACATCACTTTGCAGGCGGAGACGCCACAGATGGCGGATGACCGCGAGGCCTGGGTCCATCCGCTACTGGAAAATCGCTAGCCTAAAAAAACTGTCGTCACGCTAGGCTGGCATTTTCGCCTAGAACTTGTTGCAAAATTTTAGCCTGGCCAGGCGGCGCGCAACGCCACGACGATTCAACAAATCCTTATTGCCTGCGCACCTCCAGCACCCCGCTCACCTCGCGAATCACCGTCAAGGCTTTTTGCAGTTGCGATGTGCCGCCTATCTCGGCAGTGAAAGACATGCGCGCCTGTGATTTTGAACTTTGGGTATTGACGCCGATCACGTTGATTTTTTCGCGAGAAAACACCTCGGAAATATCCCGCAGCAAGCCCTGCCGGTCCTGCGCCAGCACAAAAATATCCACCGGGTACACCGTCTCCTTGCCGTGCTCGCCCCAGGTGGTCTGGATGACGCGCTCCGGCGCCTTGCTGCGCATTTCGGCAAAATTTTTGCAACTCAGGCGGTGGATGGAGACGCCCTTGCCGCGCGTGACGAAACCGACAATTTCATCCGGCGGCGCCGGCTTGCAGCAACGGGCAAGCTGGGTCATCAGCCCTTCCGTACCCACCACCAGCACGCCGGACTTGGCGCCCTGGATCACACTGGAAGCGCGGCTCTTGTTGGTGATGCTCAACTCATCCGGCTCAGGCTCGGCGCCGGTATCGCGCAAAATGTTTTCTATCTGGCGCAAGCTGAACTCATCTTTGCCCACTGCCAGGAATAGCTCATCCACGCTGGCAAAGCCCAGCTTATGCGCCAGCTCTTCGAGGTTGACCGCCGTCTTGCCTTCGCGCTGCAAGGTTTTTTCCACCAGCGCGCGGCCATTGGACAAGGTTTCCTGCTGGTCTATCGCATTGAACCAGGCCCGGATCTTGGTACGGGTGCGGGGACTGGCCGAGTAGTCGGCATTGAGCCAGTCGCGCGACGGGCCGGCCTGGCTGGAGCCGCTCTTGAGCGTAATGATCTCCACCGTCTGACCATTCCGCAGCGGCGTATTCAGCGGCACCATCACATTGTCGACGCGCGCGCCGCGGCAGCGATGACCGACGTCGGTATGCAGGTGGTAGGCAAAATCGACCGGCGTGGAGCCACAAGGCAGCTCTATCACCCTGGCCTGCGGCGTCAATACATAAATACGATCGTCCAGCGTTGCCGACTTCAGCTTTTCCACCCACTCGCGCTGTAGCTGATCCTGTCCCACCACGCTATCTGCAACTTCGGTTTTCCAAGCCAGCAATTGCCTTAGCCAGGCAATTTTTTCATCATATTCCTGCGCCGAAAAATTGGAGCCGCCGCTCTCCTTGTAGCGCCAGTGGGCCGCAACGCCATATTCTGCGAACTGATGCATTTCCCTGGTACGTATCTGCACTTCCAGCGGCCGCCCGTCCTCCACGACGACCACCGTATGCAGCGACTTGTAGCCATTGGGCTTGGGGCGCGAAATATAGTCGTCGAACTCTTTCGGTATGGGGGTCCAGGCATTGTGGACGATGCCCAGCACGGTATAGCAATCCTTGATGTCGTCGACAATGACGCGGAATGCGCGTACATCGTACAGCTCATCAAAATTGACCTCCTTGCCCTTCATCTTCTTCCAGATGCTGTAGATGTGCTTGGGCCTGCCGCTGACTTCGGCCTTGATGCCGGCAATTGCCAATTCCTTGTTCAGTCGTTCGATGGCCGATATGACAAAGCTCTCGCGCTCCAGGCGCTTTTCTTCCAGCATCTTGGCGATACGCTTGTACTGCTCCGGCTCCAGGAAGCGGAAAGACAGGTCTTCCAGCTCCCACTTCAGTTGCCAGACGCCGAGGCGATTGGCCAGCGGCGCATACAAATCCATCGTTTCACTGGCGTATTGCTGTGCAGCGCCGTCTGCCCGCTTGGTTTCCGCGAAAAACCTCAGGGTTGTCACGCGTGAAGCCAGCCGCACCAGGACCACGCGCATATCGGTCGCCATTGCCAATACCATCTTGCGCAAGGTTTCCATCTGCGTGGACGCTTTTTCTGCAGCGTTTTTGCCGCGGCTGAATTCACGCTGGGTCAACGCAGCCTCCCGTAAACGCATCAGCCGGCGTATGCCGGACACCAGGTCGGCAATCTCGCGGCCGAACTTGGCTTCTATCTGCTCCGCCGCTACCGGCGCCAGATCAGGCAATTCAAATAACAAGCCGGCGATGCGGGTATCAACATCGGTGCGCAACATCGCCAGCGTGGACACCACGCCCTCGACAAACTGTAGCGCATTCTGCTGCGTGACGACCTGCTTTGTCGCATACACGGGGACGACAAACTTCAGTGCCTCAAAGACACGTTCGCATTCCGCTTCCGACAGGCCTTCCAGCAGTTGCGACTGCGTGGCCATTGCCAATGTTGAGACCATATAGACTATTTCTGCGCGGCGGTAACGACGATTTCTATCAATAATTCGGGCCTGACCAATTGCGCCTGCACCGTAGCGCGCGGCGGCGTATTCCCGGCCGGAACCCAGGCATCCCATATCTCATTCATGGTCGCCATGTTGTTGACATCGGTAATATAAATCTGGCACATCAGTATCTGCGACTTGTCGCTGCCGGCCTCTTCCAGCAATCTGTCGATATGGCCCAGCACTTCCCTGGTCTGGGCGGCGAAATCCTGACTGGTGTCTTCGGCAATTTGTCCCGCGAGATAAACTGTCCGGTTAAAGATCGCCACTTCCGACAATCTTGGTCCTACGTGCAAACGCTGTATGTTCATAGTTTCTCTAACTCATTTTATGTCGCCTTGGCGGAACCCAACTGGGCACGGAGCATGCCGCTCCATGTTCACGCTGCGCGCCGCCAGGCGTCCTACACCTGCAAAAAATCTTTGACTATCGCGATCTGGTCCTGATGCACAAAGGTCGGCGCATGCCCGACACCGGCAATCTCCACCAGCCTGGCCTTTGGCCCGCGCTGTGTCATCTGCTGCGCAACTTCCGGACTTAACAAGTCCGATTCGCTGCCGCGTATCAGCAAGGTCTCGCAACGGATTGCATCGTATGCAGTCCACAACGCGGCCTGCGCAGCCGCCGCCATTTCCGGCGTGGTGGCCTTGATCGGCACAGCCAGGCCGAGATCATAGTGGCGCATCCACTGGCCGTCGCGGTCCCGTTTCAACACATCGCCGGCCAGCTTATGCCACTCTGCCTCGCTATGCGGCCCAAAAGACAAGGAAATCATCTTGATATACGCTGCCGCCTGCTCAAAGCTGGGGAAGCGCTCGTCCTGGCCGATATATTCGCCTATGCGCGCGATCGCCGCGGCATTGATCGTCGGCCCCACATCATTCAGGATCAATTTCCTGATCGGGTTATCCGGCACTGCCGCCAAACCCAAGCCTATCAGGCCGCCCATCGAAGTGCCTAACCAGTCCACGGTTTCGGCATCGACGCGCGCCAGCAAGGTCACCATATCGCTCACATACTGTGGAATCTGGTAGTGCTGCGGATTGCGCAGCCAGCCGGATTGCCCCCGCCCAACGATATCCGGACAAATCACCCTGTACGAGCCGCCCAAGGCGGCAGCCAGCGCGTCGAAATCGTCGGCTACCCTGGTTACCCCATGCACGCAGACCAATACTTTGGGATTTCGCGGGTTGCCCCATTCCTTATAGGAAAGCCGATGCAATCCTGAAGGTGACAGACACTGGACCGACTTGCGCTGAACTTGCATGGGATACCTTTCAAAATGCTGCTGCAAAATTACAAGCTTGGGTGCTGACAAGAAACTCTGGGTCAGTAGTTTTACTAGTTGGCGTACCCCGCCATTTTACCGGTCGTTGCGCTTAAAATCATTGATGTCTTTGTCATAAGCATATATTTTAGCTAAATTACATCGTTAAGGAGGCCGCATGGCGGGCAATACACTCAAGGGTAAGACTGTACTTGTTACAGGATCAACATCGGGCATAGGACTGGGCATTGCCAGGTCCCTGGCGGCAGAAGGCGCCAATATCGTGTTCAACGGCTTTGGCGATACCCACGAGATCGAAGCGCTGCAAGCCGCTACGACAACAGAGTTCGGCATACAAACGGCCTATCACCCCGCCGATATGCGTAAACCTGCCGAAATTGAGGCTCTGATGCAATTTGCCGAGCAGAAATTCGGCAGCGTGGATATCCTCGTCAACAATGCGGGCATACAGCATGTCTCCAATATAGAGGATTTCCCGGCAGAAAAATGGGATGCGATCATCGCCATCAACCTGACGTCCGCCTTCCACACCACCCGCTTGGCGCTGCCGCAGATGAGGGCCAGGAACTGGGGGCGCATCATCAATGTCGCATCTACCCACGGCCTGGTGGCATCCGCGCAGAAGTCCGCCTATGTCGCCGCTAAACACGGCCTGGTCGGCTTTACCAAGAGCACGGCATTGGAAACCGCGCAGACCGGGATTACCTGCAATGCGATCTGCCCCGGCTGGGTGTTGACGCCGCTGGTGCAAAAACAGGTGGACGACCGTGCAGCCAGGGAAAATATCTCCAACGAGGCAGCGAAAAAAGCCTTGCTGGCCGAGAAGCAGCCATCCGGCGAATTCGTCACGCCCGAGCAATTGGGCGGGCTGGCCGTGTTTTTTTGCAGCGAGGCGGCAAACCAGGTACGCGGCGTGGCGTGGAATATGGATGGCGGCTGGGTCGCGCAATAAATCCTTATCTCCACTTGGCGATGCCGGGTATCTGTCGGCACTTTTCGCAATTCGCCTGCGTAAGGAAAATTTAACTGTCAAACCTATGGCAACGGCATAAAATTGCACTTTGCAATATTTGACGCAAATTTCAATCAGCTCCAAGGAGACCGGCATGACGCAATTCAAAACTTCCCACATTCTCCTGCTGCCGTTGCTGCTCGCGGCCGCTGCCAGCCATGCAGCAGGCAACATTAAACCCGGCCTATGGGAGGTGAAAATGGAAATCGATCCTGCACAAGCGCAGATGATCGCCAAGATGCCCAAGCTCTCGCCTGAACAAATTGAGCAGATGAACAAGATGGGCGTCAAAATGCCGCAGATCCAGGGCAGCGCGATGGTGCAAAAAGTCTGCCTGACCAAGGAAATGGTGGAGCGCGATCAGCCGCCGGTCATGCCTAAAGAACAGTCCATGTGCCAGCTTAAAAATTTCTCCAAGAACAGCAGCGGCTATTCGATGGATATCGTCTGCGACAGCCCCGATTTCAAAGGTACCGGTACAACCCGCGGCACCTTCGTCAACGCCGAGAATTTTACGTCCGTCTATGATTTTAAAGGCACCGCGCGCAGCATGCCTATCTCTCAGCATCATGAGAGCAGCGGCAAATGGCTGGGCGCAGACTGCGGCGAGATAAAGCCCATGCCAGACCCGACAGCAAAAAAATAGCCCTGCCCGGAACCAGTTCCGCAAAAAAAACGCCTGGGCTTGCACCAGGCGTTTTACTTGAAAGCGACTCAATAACTAAGCGACTGCGCTGACATCCAGCTGCGCTTCGGTCTTCGCAATAATCTCTTCCTTGGTAACGCCAGGCGCCAATTCCACCAGCTTCAGGCCCTTCGGCGTCACGTCAATCACCCCCAGGTCGGTGACGATACGGTTCACGACACCGACACCGGTCAAAGGCAGGTTGCATTTATTGAGTATCTTGTGCGCGTCGCCCTTGGCAACGTGCTCCATCAACACGACAACGCGGCCGACGCCGGCCACCAGGTCCATCGCGCCGCCCATGCCCTTGACCATCTTGCCGGGTATCATCCAGTTGGCCAGGTCGCCGGTTTCACTGACCTGCATCGCTCCCAGGATCGCCAGGTTGATCTTGCCGCCGCGTATCATTGCAAACGAATCTGCAGAACTGAAGATTGAAGAGCCGGGTAAAGGCGTCACCGTCTGTTTGCCGGCGTTGATCATGTCCGGGTCAACTTCGTCCTCGGTCGGGAACGGGCCTATGCCCAGCAAGCCGTTTTCCGACTGCAGCCAGACTTCCATCCCTTGCGGCACATGATTGGCCACCATTGTGGGCAAGCCTATGCCCAGGTTGACGTAAAAGCCGTCCTGCAATTCCTGCGCCGCGCGTGCGGCCATTTCATCACGATTCCATGCCATGTTGGTTCTCCTGCCTTCTTATTAGGATGGGCGAACAGTGCGCTGTTCTATGCGTTTTTCCGGATGTGCGTTCACCACAATGCGCTGCACAAAGATACCCGGCGTGTGGACTTCATCGGGATCGAGCTCCCCGATTTCCACCAGCACTTCGACTTCCGCCACGGTGACCTTGCCGGCCATCGCTACATTGGGATTAAAATTGCGCGCTGTCTTGCGATACACCAGATTGCCCGCCTTGTCCGCCTTGTAGGCCTTGACCAGCGATACATCGGACACCAGCGAGCGCTCCATCACATATTGCTGACCATCGAATTCACGGATTTCCTTGCCGTCGGCCACTATCGTACCGACGCCGGTTTTGGTGAAAAAAGCCGGGATACCGGCTCCGCCCGCACGCAGCTTCTCGGCCAGCGTGCCTTGCGGCGTGAATTCCAGTTCCAGTTCGCCAGCCAGGTATTGGCGTTCGAACTCCTTGTTTTCGCCCACATAGGAAGAGATCATTTTCTTGATCTGGCGCGTGGTCAAAAGTTGCCCCAGGCCAAAACCGTCTACGCCGGCATTGTTGGAAATCGCGGTCAGATTACCCACGCCGGAATCCCGCAGCGCAGCGATCAGCGCCTCCGGAATGCCGCACAGCCCAAATCCGCCCACGGCGATGGTCTGCCCGTCTTTCACTATATCTGCCAGAGCGGCTTTAGCGTCAGGATATACCTTGTTCATACCTGTCCCTTTTCGTTATTGTTCAATTCCTGGAGCCATCCTGGATATCCGACCAGCTGCAGTGGATGAGGCATGGCAATTTTATCTATCGTACAGGATAAGATGCTACGCTATACTGCGCAATACCGTAAAAATACCTGAGATTTCCTCCATCGACCCACGCCACGTTATCGACGACATGAATGCACCACAGGCTATAGATTTCGAATCCATATTCCAGTTTGCCCCCGTCGGCATGTGCGTATCCCAAAACCGCATCATCAGAGCCTGCAATGAAGACCTGGCCAGGATGTTCGGCTATCGCAAGGAAGAGTTGCTGGGGCAATCCTTCCTGGTGCTGTATCCAACGCCGGACGAGTTTGAGCGCACTGGCGCCCGCATCACCCCCATCATGAACGCCAAGGGCTATTATTCGGACGAACGCATCATGAAGCGGGCCAACCAGGAGTTATTCTGGTGCCACGTGTCCGGCCGGGGTTTGCATAAGGAGGATGCGCATGCGGAAGGCATCTGGACCTTTGAGGACCTGAGCTCCAAACGGCCGGTCACGGCGGAACTGACACCGCGTGAGCGCGAAATTGCGGCACTGCTGGTGGAGGGAAAAACCAGCAAGCTGATCGCACGCCAGATTGGCCTCAGTCCGCGCACGGTAGAAATGCACCGCGCCAAGCTGATGCGCAAGTTCAGCGCGGCGACCTCTAGCGAACTGGTGCATAAATTGCTGGGAATAATCCGTTAGGCCTATTCCAGCCTACTTCTTTTTCTTGCCGGCCGCCTTCAGCTCCAGCAGCTTCTGGCGGATTTCATCGGGCAGGGGTGCAGACCTCTCGGTCTTGGCATCCACCCAGACCACCTTGGCGCCGCCTTCTGCAAAGATAGCGTAGTTGTTATTGACGCTGCGCATTTCCTGTATCGTCTCAAAACTGCTGCGCCCCGCGGCGCCTATATAGGTGCAGACTTCAACCTGGTCCGGATATTTCAACGGCTTCTTGAAAGTGCAGTGGGCGTTGACAATCACGGGTCCGTTGCCGTCCTGGTCCGGCAGACAACCCATCATCGATAGCCATTCTATGCGGGCCTGTTCCATGAAGCGGAAATAGACGGTATTGTTGACATGGCCCATTGCATCCATATCGCCCCAGCGGATGGGAATGGTGACGGTGTACACCAGCTTTTTTTCCGTCACTTTAATTTCAGTGGCGAGCAGCTGGCTCATTGCGCACTCATGCCGTCATCAGCGGTCACGATAGCGCCATTCAAGAAGCGCGACTCTTCCGCTGCCAGCAACAGCAACAGGCCATCCAGGTCTTCAGGATTGCCGACGCGCTTGCGCGGCAGCATGTCGATCAATTTTTGCCCCTGCTCGGTGGCGAAGTGCTCAGCATTGATTTCGGTGGAAATATAGCCGGGGCAGATCGCATTGACGTTGATGCCGAACTTGCCCCACTCCACCGCCATCGACTTGGTCATGTGTACCACCGCCGCTTTGCTGACGCAATAGATGCCGATTTGCGGCAACACGCGCAAGCCGGCGACCGACGCGATATTGATGATGCGATGCTGCTTCTTCGGATCCCCCTTGTAGCGGGCGATCATGCGTTTTGCCGTTTCCTGCGCAACAAAAAATGCGCCGCGCTGGTTGGTATCCATCACATACGAATAGTCCTCCGGCGTTACGTCGATCAGTCTTTGTGTGGTGGAAACGCCGGAATTATTGATCAGGATGTCGATCGGCCCCGCTTCGGTTTCTGCATGCGCAATCGCTGACTTGATGCTGGCATAGTCGGTCACGTCCAGCGTCACCACATGTGCTGCTCCGCCTTCGGCTTCGATCTCTGCGCGCAATTCTTTCAGGCGGTCGATACGGCGCGACGCCAGCACGACCTGTGCACCGGCCTGCGCCAACACTTTGGCGAAGCGCGCACCAAGGCCGCTGGACGCGCCTGTCACCAGCGCGATTTTTCCTTCAAAATTGACTTCGATACCCATCTGATTCTCCGACTTCTTTATTTGAATAACAGTACCAGAACTCATTTGATAAATAGCAGCGCATTCAAGCAATGTACAGCGCTTCCGGCCGGAACGCGCCGCCGGTATTTAGAAAATGGGTTCTACTCTAAACGTGCCGCTATGATGACATAATCGCCATCACTATGTTCCACAAATTCTGTGATCCGGCGGTGTTTTTTTGTGGACACATAGACGCGCAAAGCATGAAATTGCTGCATCTTGGCTACCGCTCTGCGATAATTCTAAAAGTTTGTCCCCAGCGATCGAAAGACATAACCAGCAAGCGCCCCGCTTGCGAAATAAAGTCACAGCATATACCATGCTGACAACAAATAAGCACGTTCGTTCGAAATTATCTGAAAGCGATTATAGCCATGACACAAAGCCTCATAGAACAATACGGCCCGCGCGACGCGATGGAGTATGACGTCGTCGTTGTCGGCGGCGGCCCTGCCGGTTTGTCTGCTGCGATCAAGCTAAAACAACTCGCCGCCGAAAAGGGTAAAGAGGTCTCCGTTTGCGTGCTGGAAAAAGGCGGGGAAGTGGGCGCCCATATCCTGTCAGGCGCCGTGATGGATCCTAAGGCCCTGACCGAATTATTTCCAAACTGGAAAGAGCTTGGCGCACCGCTGAATACCGAAGTCACCGAAGACCGGGTATTGGTATTGACAGAAACCAAGGCCTATAAAACCCCGAACTGGATGCTGCCGGCCTGTTTTGAAAACCACGGCAACTACATCGTCTCGCTGGCCAATGTGACGCGCTGGCTGGGCCAGCAGGCCGAAGCCTTGGGCGTAGAGGTATTTCCGGGCTTTCCCGCAGCTGAAATCCTGTACAACGATAACGGCTCGGTCAAGGGCGTCGCCACCGGCAACATGGGCGTCAATCGCCATGGCGAACCGTCGGACGCTTTCCAGCTCGGCATGGAACTGCATGCCAAGTACACCTTGTTTGCCGAGGGCTCGCGTGGCCACCTGGGCAAGCAATTGATGGCGAAATACGACCTGAACAAGGGCAAGGACCCGCAATCGTATGGCATAGGCATCAAGGAACTGTGGGAAATCGATCCCAAGCAGCATCAGCCGGGCCTGGTGATACACACTACAGGCTGGCCGTTGATGGATCAATATAGCGGCTCCTTCCTGTATCACCTGGAAAACAACCAGGTGGCGGTGGGCTATGTCGTCGGCCTCGCCTACGAAAATCCCTACCTGTCGCCGTACGAAGAATTCCAGCGCTTCAAGACCCACCCCGCCATCCGCACATTCTTTGAGGGCGGCAAGCGTATTTCTTACGGTGCGCGCGCGATTACCGCCGGCGGCCTGCAGTCTTTGCCCAAGCTGACCTTCCCGGGCGGCGCGCTGATAGGCTGCGACGCCGGCTTCCTGAACATGAGCCGCATCAAAGGCAGCCATGCCGCGATCAAGACCGGCATGCTGGCCGCCGAGGCCGCCTTCGACGCATTGGCCGCCGAACGCCAGTACGATGAACTGACGGCGTATGCGCAGGCCTTCGAGCAATCCTGGCTGCATGAAGAATTGCACACCGCACGCAACGTCAAGCCTTTGTTGAAAAAGGGAACCTACGGTTCACCGCTGGTCTGGATCGACCAGGTGATTCTGCGCGGCAAAGCGCCATGGACTTTGCACCACAACAAGGCCGATCACGAATGCCTGAAGCCGGCTGCGCAGTTTCAGCCCATTACGTATCCCAAACCGGATAACAAGCTGACCTTCGATCGCCTGTCTTCGGTCTTCATTTCCAATACCAACCATGCGGAAGACCAGCCTATTCACCTGACACTGAAAGATGCGAATGTGCCGGTAGGGATCAACCTGGAAAAATATGCCGGTCCGGAAGCGCGCTATTGCCCGGCAGGCGTGTATGAGTTTGTAAAAACGGATGCCGGCGCAGATCGTTTGCAGATCAATGCGCAAAACTGCGTGCACTGCAAAACCTGCGACATCAAGGACCCTACGCAAAACATCATATGGGTGACGCCGGAAGGCGGCGGCGGGCCAAACTACCCCAACATGTAAAATGAAAAAGCCGCTTCAGAAAAGCGGCTTTTTTCATCGTTCTGCGCAAAGGCAGGAATTGATGGAGGAGGAATTTCCCCTACTTCCCCTACCATTTTTCAGCGAGGATTTTTTCCAGCCAAAAACTGCCGATCACGGTTTTCACATCGGTGACCTTGCCTGCCTTTATCCACTGCAGCAGATCGGCAAGCGGTGCCTTGAAGGTTTCCAGAAATTCGCCGTCATCCAGTGCCGCTACGCCGGCGGTCAACCCACGCGCTAGGAAAATATCCAGGTGTTCGTCCGAATACGCAATGGCATTATGGATGGTGCACAGGTAACGCCAGTCTGTTGCTGTATAGCCGGTTTCTTCCAGCAGCTCGCGCTTGGCCGTGACCAGGGGCTCTTCGCCCGGATCAATTTTGCCGGCGGGGAATTCAATGAATACCAGGTCCAGCGGGTAGCGATACTGGCGCTCCAGCAGCACGGAGCCGTCATCAAACACCGGCAAAATGACGACCGCGCCCGGATGTTTGACATATTCCCTGATGGTAGTCTTGCCGTCCGGCAGGAGCACCCGGTCTTGCTGGACTTTCAGGAATGCGCCGTCGTAGGCCAGCTTGCTGTCCTGGCGGGTTTCTGCCAGATGGGTATTTGCAGATGGATGCAGATCCAGCTTATCCATGATGCTTTTTCAGGTAGCGAACTACGAAACCCGGGAAGGCCAGCACGATAAACATGCAGGCTGTGATCGCATAAAACTCCCAACCCTGCTCAAAGCGATTGCCGGCGCGCGACTCCAGTGCAAAGGCAATTGCGCCGACGACAAAGTACAGGATGATCAGTTCTAACAGGCGCGCCCAAAGCGGCTTGGCCGGCGTAAAACTGCCTACCGGGATCACCGCGAACAAGCGCTCGTTGAAGAAAGGGAGATTAGCGGCCAGCACCGCCAATAGTATGACCAACCAGCTGGAAACCGAGACATCCACAAAAATCAGGAGGCCAGGGTTTTGATAATTGCTTGCGAACAGGCTGTAATCAAGGCGCCTGGCATCAAACCGAGTGCCAATACCGCCAGACCGTTAAGGCTCAGTACCACGCGCATGTCGCCGTGTACTTTGATCGGGCTATGGTCCACAGGCTCATCAAAATACATCAGCTTCACGACGCGGATATAGTAGTACGCGCCGATCAGGGACAACAGCACCGCAACCACGGCCAGCCAGACCTGGCCTGTCGCCAGCACCGCCTGCAGCACGGATAGTTTTGCCCAGAAGCCAATGAAAGGAGGGATGCCTGCCAGCGAAAACATCAACAGCATCATCAGGAAAGCAAACCATGGGCTGCGCTTGTTCAGGCCTTTCAGATCGTCCAGGTTTTCGGCCTCAAAGCCGGAGCGCGCCAGCAACAAGATCGTGCCGAAAGTACCCAGCGTGGTCAAAACATAGCTGATGATGTAGAACATCGATGCGCCATAGGCTGCCGCCGCATGGCTGGAATCGCCGTTGGCGACGCCGGACAGCAAGCCCAGCAACATGAAGCCCATTTGCGAAATGGTCGAGTAGGCCAGCATGCGCTTCAGATTGGTTTGCGCGATTGCGGTGATATTACCTATCGCCATCGACATGACAGCCAAGACTACCAGCATTTGCTGCCACTCCACCGCCAGCGAGAACAAGCCCTCCACCAGCAGCCGGAAGCATATGGCGAACGCGGCCAGCTTGGGAGCGCCGCCCAGCAACAGGGTAACGGCAGTCGGGGAGCCCTGATACACATCAGGCACCCACATGTGGAATGGAACCACGCCCAATTTGAAAGCCAGACCGGCAACCAGGAACACGACGCCGAATACCAGGATGGTTTTATTCACCAGGGGCGAAGCTGCTGCCCTTGCCACTTCCGTCAAATCCAGAGAACCTGTCGCGCCGTACAACATGGAAATACCGTACAGCAGGAAACCGGAGGCCAAAGCACCGAGCACAAAGTACTTCATCGCCGCTTCAGTGGATACGGTATGGTCGCGGCGCAAGGCAACCAGCGCATACAATGCCAGCGACATCAATTCCAGTCCGAGGTAGATCACCAGGAAATTATTACCGGAGATCATTACCATCTGGCCCAGCAAGGCAAACAGCGCCAGCGAATAAAACTCGCCGCCTAGTTGATTATTCGTCATCTCCCTGTCGGTCACATACTGGCGCGAATACACCAGAGTCATGCCGACCGCGATGTAAGAAAACACCTTCAACAGATCCGACATGGGATCGGCGACAAACATATTATTTGTCAGATAAACCGATACCCCATCGTTGAAATTGGTCACGGTAAGCACGCCACAGATTGCCAGTGTCGCGAGGGACATGACATAAGTGATGTGACGTTTGTTATCCGCCAGGAACATATCGATCAACAAGATCGCACAGATGGCGAGCAACAAAAAAATCTCAGGATAGAGTGGTATCAGGTTCATATTATTCATTTGTACTACCGTTTATCTGCGTCCGCGCCTTGACGCAAGATGCAATAAGCTACGATTAGCTACTATTCTTCGTGCCCAGGGCTAATGATTAATTCAACAATCAACTCAAGGTACTATTTTGGAGACTGCTACGTGCTTCAGTAAATCACTCACAGTAACCTGCATCGCATCGGTGAAAGGCGCTGGATACAAGCCCATTGCTATCACGGCGATGGAGAGCACGCCGAGCATAAAGAATTCACGTTTGTTCAGATCGGCCAGTTTTGCCACATGATCATTCGTTACCGCACCAAAAATCACGCGCTTGGCCATCCACAGGGAATATGCCGCGCCCAAGATCAGCGCTGTCGCTGCCAGCATGCCTATCCAGAAATTAAACTTGACGGCACCCAGGATCACCATGAACTCGCCGACAAAACCGGAAGTCGCCGGCAGACCGCTGTTGGCCATCGAAAAAAGTATGAACAAGGCTGCAAACTTGGGCATGGTATTGACGACACCGCCGTAGTCGACGATCTGGCGTGAATGCACGCGGTCATACAGCACGCCTATGCACAGGAACATCGCGCCGGAGACAAAGCCGTGGGAAATCATTTGTACGATACCGCCCTGCATCGCCATGTCATTGAACATGAAGAAACCCAGCGTGACAAAACCCATATGGGCGATAGAAGAATACGCCACCAGCTTTTTCATGTCCGCCTGCACCAGCGCAACCAGGCCGATGTAGATGACCGCGATCAGCGACAAGGTGATCATGAAGCCCGACAGATAGTGGCTGGCATCCGGTGCGATAGGCAGGGAGAAACGCAGGAAACCGTAAGCGCCTAGCTTCAGCATGATCGCCGCCAGTACCACGGAGCCGCCGGTGGGCGCCTCCACGTGGGCGTCCGGCAACCAGGTATGTACCGGCCACATTGGCACCTTGACTGCAAACGCCATCAGGAAGGCCAGGAAAATCAGGATCTGTGCCGGCATAGGCAAAGCCAGCTGATGCCACGCCAGGATGTCGAAGGAATTGCCGGACTTGAAGTACAAGTAGATGATCGCAACCAGCGTCAACAAGGAACCCAGCAAGGTGTACAGGAAGAACTTGAACGCCGCATACACGCGGTTAGGGCCGCCCCAGACGCCGACGATGATATACATCGGGATCAGCGTCGCTTCAAAGAAGACGTAGAACAGCAAGCCGTCCAGCGCGCAGAATACGCCTATCATCAAGCCGGACAGGATCAGGAAAGCACCCATGTACTGGGCTACCTGCTTCTCTATCACTTCCCATGCCGAGATCACCACAACGACCGTGATGAAAGCAGTCAGCAAAATCAGCCACAGCGAGATACCGTCGATACCCAGCGAGTAGAAGATGTTGAAGCGCTCTATCCACGCACCTTTTTCGACGAACTGCATGCCGTGCGCAGAATTATCGAAGTGCTGCAGCAAAGGCAGGGTAACGATAAAACTGGCCAGCGAACCAATGAGGGAAACCCAACGCACCAGGCCGGGATTATCGTCGCGACCGAATATCAGCACAAAGACGCCGAAAACAATGGGGCACCAAATGGCCAGGCTTAACAAGATAGAAGTTGACTGCATCATGATTACTTTTTTATGAATTGCTTATTTGGCTAAAGGGAACATGAAAGGAAACATGATATAGGCCAGGAAGCCCATTACCCCAAGAATCATTACAAACGCATAGTGATACAGATAACCGGTCTGGAACAGGCGAACTCCGCGCGAGAACCATCCAACCACCTTGGCGCTACCGTTCACAATCAGGCCGTCGATCAGGCCCTTGTCGCCGATATTCCACAAACCGCCGCCCAGCAGGCGCGCGCCGCCGGCGAACACGATGTCGTTGAATTTATCCATGTAGTATTTATTGTCCAGCAAGGTGTAGATCGCATGGGCGTTCTTCTTGATCGCGGTCGGAATCGACGGCTTGACCATGTAGAAGTAATACGAGGATGCGACGCCTGCAACCGCCAGCCAGAACGGCAGGCTAGTCAGCGCGTGCATGGACATGCCGATCGGGCCGTGGAATTCATGCGTCAACTCCTCCATCGCACGATGGGCTTCATCGACGATGATCACGCCCTTGAAGAAATCGCCGAACAGCATAGGCTCTATCGTGAAGAAACCAATGATCACGGAAGGGATCGCCAGCAATATCAGCGGTACCGTCACTACCCAAGGCGATTCGTGCGGTTTTTCACCGGGAGCCAGGCCATGATGATGCGCATCATCATCCGCATGTTCTTCGTCCACGTCGTGGTGGTTGTGATGATGTTCCTGCCCAAAATTTTCCTTGCCATGGAATACCAGGAAATACATGCGGAAGGAATAGAAGGCTGTGACGAATACGCCCGCCAGCACCGCAAACTGGGCGAACCCCGAGCCTGCGAGATGCGATGCCTGCACCGCTTCGATGATGCTGTCCTTCGAGTAGAAACCGGAGAAGAACGGTGTGCCGATCAGTGCCAGCGAACCCAACAGCGACGTTATCCAGGTAATCGGCATGTATTTGCGCAGGCCACCCATGTTGCGGATGTCCTGGTCATGGTGCATGCCGATGATCACGGAACCGGCGCCAAGGAACAACAGCGCCTTGAAGAAAGCGTGCGTCATCAGGTGGAATACCGCAACCGAATAGGCGGACGCACCCAGCGCCACCGTCATGTAACCCAGCTGGGACAAGGTGGAATACGCAACCACGCGCTTGATGTCGTTCTGGATGATCCCCAGGAAACCCATGAACAGCGCCGTGATGGCACCGATCACCAGGATGAAGGATAGGGCCGTATCGGACAATTCAAACAGCGGCGACATACGCGTCACCATGAAGATACCGGCAGTCACCATCGTCGCCGCATGGATCAGCGCCGAGATAGGCGTCGGGCCTTCCATCGAATCCGGCAACCAGACGTGCAGCGGGAATTGCGCGGATTTACCCATCGCGCCGATGAACAGGCAAATACAGGCAACGGTAATCAGCATCCAGTCGGTGCCTGGCAACATGGCGTTGACCAGCGCTTGTTTCCTGGCAAATACATCGGCGTAATCCATCGAGCCGGTGTAAGCCAGCAACAAGCCTATGCCGAGGATGAAGCCGAAGTCGCCGACACGGTTGACCAGGAAGGCCTTCATGTTGGCGTAGATCGCCGTTGGGCGCGTGTACCAGAAGCCGATCAGCAGGTAGGACACCAGGCCCACCGCTTCCCAGCCGAAGAACAATTGCAGGAAGTTGTTGCTCATCACGAGCATCAACATCGAGAACGTGAACAGGGAGATGTAAGAAAAGAAGCGGTTATAGCCTTCGTCATCCTTCATGTAGCCTATGGTGTAGATATGCACCATCAGCGATACGAAGGTCACCACGCACATCATCATCGCCGTCAGGCTGTCGATCAGGAAACCGACTTCCAGCTTCAGGCCGGCGACATTCATCCACTGGTACAACGTGCCGTTATAGCTCGCCCCATCCACGACTGCAGACAAGGTCATGCAGGAGATGATGAAGGCAATCAGCACGCCCAAGATGGTTACCGTATGCGATGTGGCGCGACCGACCTTGTTACCAAAAAATTTGGTCCCCAGCAGACCCGCAATTGCGGAACCGGCCAGTGGTGCAAGTGGTACAGCCAATAATAGATGTGGGTTAAGTTGCCCCGCCATGATGACCCTTGTTGTTATCTTCGTTACTCTTGAGCTTGCCGGACCTGTTTATACGCAGCGTCCGGCAAGTATCTCTTTATTAAATATCAGGCTCTAAGCCGCCTGGCTTGCCTGGCCGCTTAACCTTTCAGCGCATCCAGGTCTTCGACGTTGATCGTGTCCAGATTGCGGAACAGCACAACCAGGATAGCCAGACCGATCGCCGACTCTGCCGCTGCGACCGTCAGGATAAAAAACACGAAAATCTGTCCGGCGGCATCGCCGAGGTAATGCGAGAAAGCGATAAAGTTGATATTTACTGCCAGCAGCATCAATTCGATCGCCATCAGCAGCAAGATGATGTTTTTGCGATTGAGGAAGATGCCGACGATGGAGATCGCAAACAGGATTGCGCCCAATATCAGGTAATGTGTCAGGGTTAGAGTCACTTAGGCTCCCTTCTTTTCTTCTGTGCCGGCAACGGCTGCATCAGGGTTCGGACGATTCGATTCGGCCTTCATGCTGACAATGCGAATGCGATCTGCACTCTTGACCTTGACTGCTTTGGCAGGATCGAAATGTTTGGTGTCCTTGCGGCGGCGCAGCGTCAATGCCACGGCAGCGACGATCGCCAGCAACAGGATGGCCGCTGCAATTTCAAATGCAAACGGATAGTGGGTATAGATGGCCATACCCAGCGATTTGGTGCTGCCTATTGTGTCTGCCGCGGCTGGAACCTTGTTGTCCGGACGCAGGAAACCACGCCACAGCACGGCGGACATTTCCAGCACGATCAGCACGCCTACCGTTGCGGCCAGCGGGAAATGATTCCAGAAACCTTCGCGCAACTTCTCCACGTTAATATCCAGCATCATCACCACGAACAGGAACAGCACCATCACCGCGCCGACATACACCAGCACCAGCACGATCGCCAGGAACTCCGCTTTCAGCAGCAGCCAGATACCGGCTGCCGTGAAAAAGGCCAATACCAGGAACAAGGCGGCATGCACCGGATTACGCGCGGTAATCACCTGTGTCGCGGCGAAAATCAGGATCGCCGAGAATACATAAAATATTGCTGTTATAAATTCCATATCAAGCCAAAATCCGGTTAATTAGATCAGTCATCGCAGCTTGCATTAGCGATATGCAGCATCGGTTGCACGGGCTGCCGCGATTTCCGTTTCGTAACGGTCGCCCACTGCCAGCAACATTTCCTTGGTGAAGTACAGATCGCCGCGCTTTTCACCGTGATATTCGAGCACATGCGTTTCAACGATGGAATCAACCGGGCAGGACTCTTCGCAGAAACCGCAAAAAATGCATTTGGTCAGGTCGATGTCATACCGCGTGGTGCGGCGTGTGCCGTCTTCGCGCTGTTCCGATTCGATCGTAATCGCCATTGCCGGGCAGACCGCCTCGCACAACTTGCAGGCGATGCAGCGCTCTTCCCCGTTCGGGTAGCGGCGCAAGGCGTGCAAACCGCGGAAACGCGGAGACTGCGGCGTTTTTTCTTCCGGGAATTGCACCGTGATCTTGCGGGCAAACATGTAGCGGCCTGTCAGGGCCAGGCCCTTGATCAGTTCGCGCAGCATCAAGCTGCTAAAGAAATCTTTAATGGCTTCCATTTTTCCAGCCTCTTACTTCCAAATATTCCACGGCGTTTGTATCCACGCAGCGACGATCACCAAATATCCCAGGGTCAGCGGGATAAACACTTTCCAGCCCAAACGCATGATCTGGTCATAGCGATAGCGCGGGAAAGAAGCACGTGCCCAGATAAACATCGACACAACGACGAAAGTTTTCATGCCCAGCCAGATCCAGCCCGGTATCCACGTAAATGGCGCGAATCCAAACGGTGACGACCATCCGCCCAGGAACATCAGCGACGCCAGCGCGGAAATAAAGATCATGTTGGCGTATTCGGCCAGGAAGAACATCGCGAACGACATGCCGGAGTATTCCACCATGTGGCCGGCGACGATCTCGGACTCGCCTTCAACCACGTCAAACGGATGGCGGTTGGTTTCGGCAATGCCGGAAATCACATACACGACGAACACAGGCAACAAAGGCAACCAGTTCCAGGACAGGAAGTTCAAGCCTATGCTGGCAAACATACCCCTGGTTTGCATGTTCACAACTTCGGTCAGGTTCAGGCTGCCTGAGACCATCAATACGATCACCAGCACAAAGCCCATTGCAATTTCGTAGGAAATCATTTGCGCGGAAGCCCGCATCGCACCCAGGAACGCGTATTTGGAGTTGGACGCCCAACCGGCGATGATCACGCCGTACACTTCCATGGAGGTGATCGCCATGACAAACAACAAGCCGGCATTGACATTGGCCAATACCGTCTCAGGGCCGAAGGGAAACACCGACCACGCTGCCAGTGCCGGCATGATGGTCATGATAGGCGCCAGCACGAACAAGACCTTGTTGGCCTTGGCCGGAATAACGATTTCCTTCAACAACAGCTTCAGCGCATCGGCGATCGGTTGCAGCAAACCTGCGGGGCCGACGCGATTAGGACCGAGGCGGACGTGCATCCAGCCTATCATCTTGCGCTCCCACAAGGTCAGATAGGCCACCAGCCCCATCACGGGCAGCACGATGCAGACGATCTTGATCAGGTTCCAGACCAGCGGCCACACCGGCCCCAGGATGCCTTGACCGAAGTTTTGTATAGTCATCAGCACACTCATTATGCACGCTCCACTGTGATGGAACCGAACATCGCGCCGAGGGCTTTGGTCGCGGCATGACCGGCAGCGATGCGGACGACGTTTTCAGGCAAGGATTTATCCAAAGCAGCGGACAATGCTACCGAGCCATTGCTTTGCGTCAGCTTGATCCGGTCGCCGTCGTTGATGCCGAGCTTGGCAAATTGGGCTGCGCTCAGCCATGCTTTCGGCGCTTTCGCGTCCGCGGTTTTTTGCAGTGATTCTGCCCTGCGCACAATCGCGTCGGTGCTATAGATAGGCACATCCGAAACACGCTCCAGGCCGCTTGCAGCGGCGGCAGGCAATGCCGGTGCCACGTCAGCGATATTGTTCAAGCGCTTGGCCAGTTCAGACTTGTCCAGCCCCAGCACTTCGTCGCGCACGGCCTCGGCAGTGTCGAACTCAAAATTAGGCAGGCTCAGCAAATTGCCCAGGACGCGCAATACTTTCCACGCCGGACGGGCATCGCCCAAAGGCTTGACCACACCGTGGAAACTTTGAGCGCGGCCTTCGCAATTGATGAAAGTGCCGGCGGTCTCGGTAAATGGCGACACCGGCAACAGCACGTCGGCGTAGTCGGCGCCGTGCTTGAAGGCAGACATTACAACCACCATCTCGGCCTGATCCAGCGCAGTTTTTGCCTGCTGTGGATTGGCGCAGTCCAGCTCCGGTTCTGCGTGCAGCAAAACATAGGCTTTTTTAGGCTGGGCAAACAGCAGTCCGGCAGCTTCGGCAGTGGCCGGCAAGGCATTTGCCAGGTAACCGCCAACGGTATTTGCCGCTTCCGTCAGATAACCGAAACCGGCGCCGGCGTTTTGTGCGATCCATTGCGCCAGCGCGTGGATTTTGGCTGCATCGGGATGCTGGGCCGCAGTATTGCCGAGGAATACGCCGCTAGTGCCGGCCAGCAGGCTGACGGCAATCGCTTCCGCTGGAGCGGAAGCCTGTACCGAGTCAAACCCGGACGGCTTGGCGATTTCTTTTTTGGCCGCGACGGCAACGGCAACTTCAGCCAGGAAACCCAGCCATGCGGAAGGCGCGAGGATCGCTTTATTCGCCAGCTTGATCAGCAGGTTGTCATCGGTAGCGTGCAAGGCGCTCAGCTTGGCGCCCATTTTCACGGACTGACGCAGACGCGCGGCCAGCAAAGGATGGTCTTTGCGCAGGAAAGAGCCGATCACGAACACGTTTTTCAGCTGGCTGAATTCGGTAATGGACATGCCCAGCCAGGGTTTGATTTGTCCGCCCAGAGAAAAATCGGACTGGCGCAGGCGGAAATCCACATTATCGGAACCCAGGCCGCGCACCACGCGCTGCAACAGCGTCAATTCTTCCAGCGTCGAACTAGGCGTTGCCACTGCGGCGATAGAATCAGCGCCATGCTCATGCTTGATGTTTTTCAAGCCGTGTGCGATGTATTCCAGCGCAGTCTGCCAATCGGCCTCCTGCCACTGGCCGCCCTGCTTGATCATGGGCTTGGTCAGACGCTCTTCGCTGTTCAGGCCTTCGTAGGCGAAACGGTCCTTGTCGGAAATCCAGCATTCGTTGACCGCTTCGTTTTCCAGCGGCACTACCCGCATGACCTTGTTGTTCTTGACTTGCACGATCAGGTTGGCGCCGAGGCCGTCGTGTGCGCTGACGGATTTGCGGCGCGACAATTCCCAGGTACGTGCGGAGTAACGGAAAGGCTTGGAGGTCAAGGCGCCGACCGGGCAGATGTCGATCATATTGCCGGACAATTCGGAGTCCACGGTTTTACCGACGAAGGACGTGATTTCGGAGTGCTCGCCGCGACCCAGCATGCCCAGCTCCATCACGCCGGCAACTTCCTGGCCGAAACGGACGCAACGCGTGCAGTGAATGCAGCGGCTCATCTCTTCCATGGAGACCAGCGGGCCGACGTCCTTATGGAACACCACGCGTTTTTCTTCTTCATAGCGAGAACTGCTGGCGCCATAGCCGACGGCCAGATCCTGCAATTGGCATTCGCCACCCTGGTCGCAGATAGGACAATCCAGCGGATGGTTAATCAGCAGGAACTCCATCACGCCTTTTTGCGCCTTCACGGCCTTGTCGCTGTTTGACCTGACGATCATGCCGGCGGTAACCGGCGTGGCGCAAGCGGGCAAAGGCTTGGGAGCCTTCTCCACTTCCACCAGACACATGCGGCAGTTTGCCGCGATGGACAATTTCTTGTGATAGCAAAAATGCGGTATGTACGTGCCAAGCTTGTTGGCAGCATCCATTACCATACTGCCTTCTTGCACTTCGACTTTTTTGCCGTCTATTTCTATTTCAACCATGGTCTACTCTGACTGTGCGCTAACCTAAGCTGGCTTAAATGTAAGCGGGAACCAAGCA
>DATHMC010000330.1:0-36141 GCA_035487495.1 Undibacterium sp. | reverse complement strand
CCAAGCGCGCCGTGATCAATGAAGCCGTCTGCGAAGGCTGCGGCGATTGCAGCGTGCAATCCAACTGCCTGTCGGTGGAGCCGCTGGAAACCGAATTTGGCCGCAAGCGCCAGATCAACCAGTCTTCCTGCAACAAGGACTTCTCCTGCGTCAACGGCTTCTGCCCCAGCTTTGTGACGGTGGAAGGCGGCAGCCTGAAGAAGCCGAAGAAGGCCAAGGTCGAAGGCACGGCATCGCTGGACGTGGCGAATCTGCCGACGCCGGCGATTCCATCCACGGCCGAGCCGTTCGGCATCCTGGTGACCGGCATAGGCGGCACCGGCGTGGTCACCGTCGGCCAGATCCTGGCGATGGCAGCCCACGTGGCCGGCAAGGGCTGCTCGGTGCTGGACATGAGCGGGCTGGCGCAAAAAGGCGGCCCGGTGCTGTCGCACGTACGCCTGGCGGACAAGCCGGAAGACATCCACTCCACCCGCGTCGGCACCGGCGCGGCGGACCTGGTGATCGGCTGCGACGTGATCGTCACCGCCGGCAAGGATGCGCTGTCGCGCATGGGTGAAGGCCGTACCTTTGCCGCGATCAATTCCACCGGCACGCCGACCGCCGCCTTCGTCAAGAACCCGGACTGGCAATTCCCCGGCGCCGGCGCCGAGGGCGACATCCGTGCCGCCTGCGGCAGCGATAATGTTTCGCTGATCGATGCCGGCAGGATCGCCACCGCGCTGATGGGCGACAATATCGCCACCAATATGTTCATGCTCGGCTACGCATGGCAAAAAGCCTGGGTGCCGTTGACCGAAGCGGTGCTGATGCGCGCGATCGAACTGAACGGCGTGTCGGTCGATTTCAACAAGAAGGCCTTCAACTGGGGCCGCATCGCCGCGCACGATCTGGCAGCGGTAGAGAAATTGATTACCCCGGGCCAGGTCATCGAATTGAAGCGCGCGCCGACCCTGGACGACATCATCGCCAAGCGCACCGCCTTCCTGACCGACTACCAGGACGCCGCGTACGCGAAGCAGTATGTGGACTTCATCCACCAGGTCAAGGCAGCGGAAGAGAAAGTCGTCGACGGCGCCAAGGCCCTGCGCCTGACCGAAGCCGCGGCGCGTTACCTGTTCAAGCTGATGGCCTACAAGGACGAGTATGAGGTCGCGCGCCTGTATACCACCGGCAGCTTCGCGAAGAAGGTCGCCGACATGTTTGAAGGCGACTACAAGATCAACTTCCACCTGGCGCCGCCTTTGCTGGCCAAGCGCGACGCCAAGGGCCATTTGATCAAGCAATCCTTCGGTCCGTGGATGATGAAAGCCTTTGGCCTGCTGGCCAAGGGCAAGTTCCTGCGCGGCGGCATGCTGGATATCTTCGGCTACACCGAAGAGCGCAAGATGGAACGCGCGTTGCCGGTCGAGTACAAGCAGATGCTGGGGGCCTTGCTGTCGCAGCTGAATGCGGACAACCTGGCCAAAGCGGTCGCCATCGCCAGCATCCCGGAAGATATCCGCGGCTACGGCCATGTGAAGGAGCGTCACTTGAATGTGGCCAAGGCCAAGCAGGCGTCTTTGCTGGCGGAGTTCAATTCTGCGTCTCAGGCGCAGAAAGCAGCGTGACGTTTTAGTACAGCGTTCGCATAAATGGCCGACCTAGTCGGCCATTTTTTTTTGCGGCATCAGGTTACGGGTAAAAACGCTAGAATACGCGTCTACCAAATAGGCTCTCAAAGCAAGGATCTACGATGAACGAACGCACCACCATTATTGTCGCCGCCGTCAATATGTTCATCGCCGTCGGCGCCGGCGCATTCGGTGCGCATGGCCTGAAACAGGTGCTGAGCGCAGACATGCTGGCGATCTGGCAAACGGCGGTGAATTACCAGGTCATGCATGCGCTGGGCCTGTTTGTGATTGCACTGCTGATGCCGCGCCTGAATCCGGCACTCCTGGGCTGGGCCGGCATCGCCATGCTGGTCGGCATCATCCTGTTCAGCGGCAGCCTGTATGCGCTGGCCTTGTCCGGCGTCCGCATCCTGGGGGCGATCACGCCGCTGGGGGGAGTGGGCTTTTTGCTGGCCTGGGCGATGGTGGCTTGGGCGGCGTACCAGCCTGCCCGTTGAGCTTGAGCAACGCATGCGGAAAATGGGATTTTCTTTACAGATATGCTGATTTGATGATGCCCGTTTGCATCCCTGGGCGCGATGGTGGTGGCGCTGACCGAGGCCATGCCGGTGGAAGTGCGCACCGCCGGCTTCTCGCTGGCGTACAGCCTGGCGACCGCAATTTTCGGCGGCTTCACGCCGGCGATCGCCACCCCGCTGATAGAAATGACCAAAGACAAGGCGGCGCCCGGCCCGTGGATGACGTTTGCCGCAGTGTGCGGCCTGATTGCCACGCTGGTGCTGTATCGCAAAAGCAGCGTGAGTGCCAGGGAGCAGACGCTGGCCTCGGAGCCGCGATTCCAGACGACTTAGACGCTGCCGTCAGGCTCTGCAGCGAACTTATCTGCTGGGCCTCGCCAACGGCTGCCCACCGTCGCGGCGATGGCGTTCAGGCCGTCCAGCGCGCCTGCTGCGAGACCGACATCGCTGTCGCTGGCTACCTCAGCTTCGCGCAGATTGATCCTGATCAGGCGTCCGCCGAATTCCTGCACGATAGCCTGACTGAAATGCCGGACCGAAGGGATGGCCGTGCCGGCCCCTAGCTCTATCACCAGCGGATATCGCACGGTTTCCAGCCAGCGCCGCTGGCGCGTCTGTTGCTCAGCTTGCCGTTGCTGGTTCCAGTCCCAGTCGCCGAACATCAGGATGTTCGGCCTGGCCAGGCCGCCGCAGTGCGGACATTGAGGCGGCGCGTTGCGTAAACGGCAGGCGGTACCATCCACCTCCGGCACAAAGGCATGGGCCGGCCAGAAATCTGTGCTGCAGGAGTGCAGACACTGCAGGTGATGGATGGAGCCGTGGCATTCATTGATGCGGCGCGCATCAAAGCCCGCTTGCTGGAACTGGCCGTCCACATTGCTGGTGAATACGCTATACCCTTTCGGCATCAGCTCACCCCAGTGCTTGAGCAGTGCGAATCCGGCATGAGGCCGGGTACGCCGATACAGGTCCAGCCTATGGCCGTAGAACCCCCAGGCCAGTTCCGGACGAGAATGGAAAGCAGCAGGCGAGGCGATCTGCGAAAATTCCAAGCCAGCGGCACCCAAAGCCGGATAGGCCTTCCAGAACCCGGTGTTGCCGCGAAAATCGGGCAAGCCGGAATCCACCCCCATGCCGGCGCCGGCAGCGACGATCAAGCCGTCGGCCTGCGGTATCAACTCGGCGGCGCGGCTCAACAGATATTCCGAGGATGGCATGGGTTACGTTGCTTAAAGCGTGTTAATCAAAGGAGAGTTGGCCCGCCTGACAGGCCTGATGTAGCATCAGCCTATTCCTTTTCGACCAGGCTGTTCTGTTTTTTCGCCGCAAACTGCTGATAACCGCGCGCCCTCAATTCACAGGCCGGGCATTTTCCGCAGCCGTGGCCCCAGTCGTGCAGCTGGCCGCGTTCGCCCAGATAGCAGGTATGCGTGTCGGCGCGGATCAGGTCAACCAGCGCTTCGCCGCCGAGGTCCTGCGCCAGCTCCCAGGTTTGCGCCTTGTCTATCCACATCAGCGGGGTTTCCAGCTTCAGGCGGGTGGCCATGCCGAGGTTGAGCGCAACCTGCAGCGCTTTCATGGTGTCGTCGCGGCAGTCCGGATAACCGGAGAAGTCGGTTTCGCACATGCCGCCCACCAGCACGTTCAGGCCGCGCCGGTAAGCCAGCGTCGCGGCCACCATCATGAACATCAGGTTGCGGCCGGGCACGAAGGTATTCGGCAAGCCGTTTTCCTGCATCACGATCTCTATGTCCTCGGTCATCGCGGTGTGTGACAGCTGCGAGATCAGCGCCAGGTCTATCATGTGGTCTTCACCCAGCTTTTGCTGCCAGTCGCTGGAAAAGCCGCCTATTTTTTGCAGCAGCGTAGGGCGTACCGTCAGTTCTATCGCATGGCGCTGGCCATAGTCGAAGCCTATGGTTTCTACCCGGCTATAGCGGGACAGGGCCCAAGCCAGGCAGGTGGTGGAGTCTTGTCCGCCGCTGAAAAGGACCAGCGCGCCGTCTGTGGATATGCTCATGGTGTCAGTAGGTAATTAGCCGATATGGAGGGAATGCCGCGACCGTTGCGCCCGCATCCGGAATGACAGCATCATCCCATAGCCGCATGGATTTGTGCAGCCTACTTCTTGATATTGCTGATCAACTGGTCTACATAATCGCCGTTGGCGTCTTCGAACCTGACGCGCACCGGATACCATTCCAGCGACGGCGCCAGCCACAAGTCCAGTTGCTGGTCCTGGGAATCCGGCGGCGGCGCCTTGACCACGTGCACCGTCGCCAGATCGCCGATGGCGGTGCGTAGGTTTTCCTGCCCGGCTACCTTGAAGGACCAGGGATCGGCGTCGCGCCGGCCCGCCACCAGGAACTTCCATTCGGTACCGGCCTTGAATTTATCGCCGGCAGCGCGCGCCAGTGCGATCAGTTGCCAGGTGGCGCTGGTGCGATCCTGTTCGCCGCCCTTGATAGGATATTTTTGCGCCGATTCGCTAAAGCTGATCTGCTTGCCGGCGCGATCGAAGCTGGTCGTGCTCTCGGCCCTGCGAAAGCGCTTCTCGACAAATTTTTCCGGCGCCAGGCCGTAATTGTCTATGCCGCCGATACTGCTGGCGTCCAGTATCTTGCCGACCAGCATGGCGCGGGTTTCGGTGATCACGCTGTATTTCTGCGTGTCGGCGGCTCCGCTCAAATGCCATTTGACGGTAGCGTCGCCGGACAGCGGCAGGCCGCTCTGCTTGGCCTTGATGGTGTATTGCAAGTCGGCCGAAGGCGGCAGATTGTAGGCATACTTGCCATTGTCTGCATGGGCCGCCAGCGCTAAAAAGGCGCTGGCGGCGATGAGAAGTTTGGTGCGGAGCCGGTTACGCGTAGTGGGCATGCTTAATTTCCTTGATCGGTTTTTTGCGTGATTTTGGTCACGCTTTGAGTGGTGACGGCGCCATTGCTCTCGGTATTGCGGATTTGCACCGGATACCATTGCAAGCCCGGCGCCAGCCAGATATCCAGCCTGGAGTTATAGGAGCCGGCGCGCGGCGGGCGCACCAGGTGCCAGGTCGTCAAATTGCCCAGCTTGGTGGTGATTTGCTCTTGCCCTTGCACGATGAACTGGAATACGGTCGCATCGCGGTTCTCGCCGATTTGGATTGCAAACTCCTTGCCCGGCTGCATTTGCCTGGCGTCTGCATTGCCGATGCCGGCCAGTTGCATGATGATGGTGTTTTTATCCTGTGCGCCGGCGCTCATGGCCACCGTCTTGGTGGATGCGGAGAAGCTGATGGTTTTTTCTTCGCGGTTAAAATGCGTCGCCGTTTCCGAACGGCCGCGACGGATCTCGCTGCTGAGGACAGGCGCAATGCCGTGCTCGTCTATCACTCCCTCGCTGCGCAGGGTCAGCAAATTGACGGAGGCAAACAGGATGACCAGGCCGGCCCTGGTGGTCATCCTGTATTTGCCGCCGCCGACCTCCCAATTGATCTCGCCTTCGCCATAGTAAGGGTTGGCCTGCCCCGGCTTGGTGCTGGACAGTTCCAGCGCCAGCCTGGCAGAGGGCGGCGGCGCGACTACACATTGAGGCGCCGGCTCTTCCTGGGCTTGCGCAGGTGCGGAGGTAGCGGGCGGCACTGCCGGGGCAGCGTCGGGCTGTTCTGCCTTGGGAGCCTCATTGGCAGTCTGCTCCCCGGCTTCCTGCGGCGGCACCGGCACGATAGCCGAATCGCCGGCAGCGGTGAATGCCGCTACCGAAGTATCGGCCTCGACGACCGGCGCCGGCGCGGGTTTGGGTCTCGGCCGCACCGGGGCTGCGGGTTTGCTCGCAGGCTTTGATGGCGTATTTTTCAGGCTTGCCTTAGCCGGCTCCGGGCGCAGGCTGATCTCCACCGTCTTCTCTATTGCTTCCTTGTGTTCAGGCAAGCTGATGTGCTCAGTCGCCAGGTGCAACACCAGCAGATGCAGCAATACGGTAGCGATGAGTGCCGCCACCCAACGGCGGGACGTGCGGATTGGCTGTTTGATAACGGGCAATGCAAGGCTGGTCATGTTGCAAGTGTAAACGTTCTTGCCGATGCTTGCGATGACCGCCCGCGCTGCAGCTGCGAGGCCGGCACCGGCTTGCATCGTCAGCCTGTAAAATGAAGAGTTTCTGCCTAGCAAGGACCGGGATGTTTAAAGTTATAGCCATATTACTGGGTGCGTCTGTGCCGCTTTGCGGCGCAACGGCCGCTGCGCAGAACCTCGGCGTTGCCGGGGCGCCCATCCGCATCGCGATGATAGACGGCCTGTCCGGCTCCTTTACCAATGCCGGCGAGGCCGTGGTGCGCAACCTGCAACTGGCGATAGAGAATATCAATGCGCGCGGCGGGGTGAAATTGCCGGATGGAAAACATCCGCTGGCTTTGTCCACCTTTGACAATAAACAGGGGGTGGAAGACTCGTTGACCGAGTTCAAGCATGTGGCTGATCAGCACATTCCCTTTGTGGTGCAAGGCAATAGTTCTGCGGTGGCGCTGGCGCTGGTCGATGCGATCGACAAGCATAACCAGCGCGCACCGGATAACCGCGTCCTGTTCTTGAATTACGCGGCGGTCGATCCCAGCCTGACCAATGAAAAGTGCAGCTATTGGCATTTCCGCTTTGATGCGAGTGCCGATATGCGGATGAATGCGTTAACCGAGGTCATCAAGGACGACAGCCAGGCGAAGCGGGTGTACCTGATCGGCCAGGATTACAGCTTCGGCCGCCAGGTCGCCAAATCCGCGCGCAGCATGCTGGCCGCAAAGCGGCCCGACATCGCCATCGTCGGCGACGAGTTGCATCCTATCGGCAAGATCAAGGATTTCTCGCCTTACGTCGCCAAGATCAAGGCCAGCGGCGCCGACACCGTCATCACCGGCAACTGGGGCAATGATTTGACGCTGCTGATCAAAGCGGCCAAAGACGCCGGCTTGGGCACCAAGTTCTACACCTTTTACGCCAACGCGCTGGGGGCGCCGGCGGCAATCGGCGATGCCGGCGTAGGCCGGGTGCGGGCGGTGGCCGAATGGCATCCGAATGCGGGCGGCGCCGACAGCGATGCGTTCTATAGCCGTTTTCGTCAGCGCTACCCAGCTCCCAAGGATGACTATGTGCATATGCGCATGCACGTGATGATCAACATGCTGGCGGCGGCGATAGAAAAAGCCGGTAGTACCGAGGCCGGTGCGGTGGCCAGGGCGATGGAGGGCGCGCAATTCAAGAACAGTTTTTACCAGGCCAGCATGCGTGTTGCGGACCATCAATTGATACAGCCGCTGTATGTGTCGGTGATGCAAAAACGCAGCGATGGCAGCTTGCGCTTCGACAATGAGGGCAGCGGCTACGGCTTCAAGACCGAGCGCTATTTCGATGCGGCATTGACGGCATTGCCGACCTCATGCAAGATGGCAAGACCGTAATGTGACCATCGAGGATATCATGCCCGCAGCACCGGCTTCCCTGTACGACAAATACCAGGCCCTGCAACTGGTGCAGCATCCGGGCGGCATCCTGGAAATCGTGATGGGGGCGGGGCAGTCGGCCAATCGCAAGCTGTCCACCGCCGACCAGCATTTACACAGAGAACTGGCCGAAATCTGGCGCACGGTCGATGAAGACCCGCAGGTCAGGGTGGCGATCATACGCGGCGAGGGCAGGGGGTTTTCCGCCGGCGGCGACCTGGGCCTGGTGGCAGACATGGCGAACGACTTTGCGGTGCGTACCCGGGTCTGGAAAGAGGCCAAGGACCTGGTCTATAACGTGATCAATTGCAGCAAGCCGATTGTGTCCGCGATGCACGGCCCGGCGGTAGGCGCCGGTCTGGTGGCGGGCTTGCTGGCGGATATTTCAATCGCCGCCAGATCGGCGCGCATCATAGACGGCCATACCCGCCTGGGCGTTGCCGCCGGCGATCATGCGGCGATCGTCTGGCCCTTGTTGTGCGGCATGGCCAAGGCCAAATATTATCTGTTGCTGTGTGAAACCGTTAGCGGCGAGGAGGCTGAGCGCATAGGCCTGGTATCCCTGTGTTGCGAAGAAGCGGAGTTGCGCGACAAGGCTTTCGAGATTGCCGGCCGCCTTGCCAATGGGTCGCAGACGGCGATACGCTGGACCAAATACGCGCTGAACAACTGGCTGCGCATGGCCGGCCCCGCGTTTGACGCATCGCTGGCGCTGGAGTTCATGGGCTTTGCCGGACCGGACGTGCAGGAAGGCGTTGCCTCCCTGAGAGAAAAGCGAAATCCGCAGTTTCCTTAAGCGCATATTCAGAGTACCCTGCCGTAATAGACTTCCGCAGACAAGGAGAGCAAGATGACATCCCAATTCCCCGGTGGTGAAATGCCCGGCATGACGGCGATGAACGATACGCTGGCTTTCGTGAAAAAATTGTGGGGAGGCATGCAGGTTCCCGGCATGGTGGCGCCGACGGTCTCGATGGACGACCTGGACAAGAAAATCAAGGATTTGAAGACGGTGGAGTCGTGGCTCAACGTCAATATGAATATGCTGCGCGGAACGATACAGGCGCTGGAAGTGCAGCGGGCGACCATTGCCACCTTGAATTCTATGGGCGCAAGCTTTTCCAATGCGATGAGCAATCCGGATACGTCGCCGTTTGCGCGTGCCGACGTACAGGAAAAAGCAGGGCCCAAGGCAACGCACACCGGATGGCCGATGCCGCCTGCGCAGAACGATCAAGCGGCTGCCGCGCCAGATGCAAATCCTGAAACGGACCAGGGCGCCGACGATGAGTTGGAAGAACGGGAAGCGGGGCCTGAAGACGTCAAAGCAGAAGAGGGCACAGCGTCTTCGCAGTTTGTGAACCCGGCCGCGTGGTGGACCTTGTTGCAAGACCAGTTCAAACAGGCCGTTAACAATGCCATGGCCGGCGAGTTGACGCCGAAGGAAGATAAACCGGCTTCGGCGGCCAGAACAGCCCCTGCAAGATCGTCTGCAAAAAAAACAAGCAAGGCAACAACCAAAGCGACCGCAAAATCAGGCAGCACAGCCGCCAAAAAAACGGCAAGCAAGTCCGGCAGTAAGACCGTCGCAAGCAAGAGCGCCATCGCCAAGCCCAAACCAGTATCGATTGCGATTGGCAAGCATACGACGCCAAAAGCCTGATCCATCTTCCTGCGGGCGGTCTGCCCGTCGAGACGGCTTGGTTCCGCACAAGTGGGCTGAAGTATTTGTTAATGCTCAATAAAAAAGCTTGGCGGACGCCAAGCTTTTTTGTCGGGGGAGCAGAGAAGGTTTACTGTGCCAGCGCCTTCTCTATGTCGGCCACCAGTTTCTTGTCGTCCGGCGTCGTTTCGCTCGGATAGGAGGCCACTACATTGCCCTTCCTGTCGATCAGGTATTTAGTGAAGTTCCACTTCGGTGTTCTGCCGGTCGCCTTGATCAATTCCGCATGCAGCGGATTCACGTCCTTGCCGACGACCGAAGATTTGGCAAACATCGGGAACTTCACGCCATAGGTGTTGTAGCAAAAATCAGCGATCTCTTTGCTGGAGCCGGGCTCCTGCTTGCCAAAATCATTGGAGGGGAAGCCCAGCACCACCAGGCCTTGCGGATTGTATTTGGCATGCAGCGCTTCCAGACCCTCATACTGCTTGGTAAAGCCGCAATAGCTGGCGGTATTCACAACCAGCGCTACCTTGCCGGTATACTGGCAGAGGTCTTGTTTGGCATCGTCTTGCAAGCGGTTGAAAGTGTGGTTCAGGATCGCCGGGCAGCTTTCCGCGCCGGCGGCAGTTGCTGCGGAGGCGCTGGACATTGCGCCGGCCAGAATGCCAAATACAACAATCATTCCGGCAACTATTTTCTTATTCATGCTCTATCTCCATCGGGTTTGAATCTAATACGCAGATGGTAACGTAATATTAATTACACTGCTGCTCGACACAAACTACTTTACAAATTTGGTCTAAGTTAATAAATCCACATCAATTTACCGAAAAATCATGAAACGATTCGCATTTATCAAACAACGTAGTGAAGTTGTCACATCTGTCTGTTAAAATTAGGTAAATTACTCTATTTTTCATTTGTGTGAAGGTCAACATGCTTTACCCAGAATTGTTTAAATCGCTTGAGCAAGTCCGCTGGAATATGGAAACCGATATTCCCTGGGATCAGTACGATGATTCCAAGCTGACCAAGGAGCAAGCGCAGACGATCAAGATGAATGCGATTACCGAGTGGTCGGCGCTGCCTGCGACCGAGATGTTCTTGCGCGACAACCGCGGCGACAGCGATTTCTCGGCCTTCATGTCGATCTGGTTCTTCGAAGAGCAAAAACATTCGCTGGTGTTGATGGAGTACCTGCGCCGTTTTCACCCTGAACTGGTGCCGACCGAAGAAGAATTGCACAACGTCCGCTTTGAGTTCGACCCCGCACCGCCGCTGGAAACCCTGATGCTGCATTTCTGCGGCGAGATACGCCTGAACCATTGGTACCGTTGCGCGTCCGACTGGCACACCGAACCGGTGATCAAGCAGATCTACAAGATCATCAGCCAGGACGAGGCCAGGCATGGCGGCGCCTATCTGCGCTACATGAAAAAATCCCTGGCAGAAATGGGCGATACCGCGCGCGCCGCGTTCGCCAAGATCGGCGTGCTGATGGCGTCGGCACGGCGTACTGAAAAGCCGCTGCACCCCACCAACCTGCACGTGAACCAGGCGTTGTTCCCGAACGATACGGTGCAGAGCCGCCTGCCGGACCCCGCATGGCTGGAGCGCTGGCTGGACGGCCAGATCAATTTTGACGGCACCTGGGAAAAGAAAGTCGTCGAACGCATCTTGCACAATATGTCGCTGCTGTTTGAGCGCACTTTTGAGTCGGTGCAGGATTTGAACCGTTATCGCAAGGAAATCACCCAGCGGATTGCCGCCAACGCCGCTCCGGCTGCCAGCGTAGTATAAAAAGATGCCGCGCTGATTCAGCGCTAACTCATATAAAATGGCCGCTTATACCTAGCGGCCATTTTTTTTGGATTTGCATGAAACAGAGCGCCGTAGGGCAGGTACGCATGCCTGCGCTGGTTCAACCCCCGCGCGGGCACGGAGTGCCCACCCTGCCAATTTCTGTTCTGCCTAATTCTCATTTATTCCAACTTCCCATGCCAGATTTCGAAAGCAAGATCAGTAGCGGCGCCGACCTGGCTGCGCGCGTGGCGGCGCTACCCAAGCCGGTAGTGATGACCAATGGCGTGTTCGACATACTGCACCGCGGCCATGTCAGCTACCTGGCGCAGGCCAGGGCGCTGGGGGCCTCGCTGGTGGTGGCGGTCAATACCGATGCCTCGGTCAAGCGGCTAGGCAAAGGCGCCGACCGGCCGATCAACCAATGCGAGGACAGAATGGCGGTGCTGGCGGCGCTGGAATCGGTCAGCCTGGTGGTCGAGTTTGACGAGGATACCGCGCTGGAAGCGGTGCAACTGGCGCGCCCTGACATCTATGCCAAGGGCGGCGACTACGACATGACCGCGATCCCCGAGGGCAAGGCGGTACTGGCCTATGGCGGCCGGGTGGCTGCGATCGAGTTTGTGCACGACAGGTCAACCAGCAAACTGCTGGCCAAGGTAAGGCTCAGCCAGTAAGCTGCGTCGCCTGCCGATTAAGCGCCGCCGGCAAAACCATTCTGGCGCCAGGCTTCATACACCACCACGGCGACCGTATTGGAGAGGTTCAGGCTGCGGTTATCCGGGCGCATCGGCAGGCGTATGCGCTGCTCCGGCGGAAAAGATGCGCGCAGTTCCGGCGCCAGGCCGCGGGTTTCCGCGCCGAATACAAACACGTCGCCGGGCCGGAAGCTCACCTGTGCGAACGGCGTGGAACCGTGGGTCGTCAGCGCAAACATCCGGCCGGCATCCGGCCGCTCCTGGTCCAGGTAGGCCTGCCAGTTCTTGTGCACCTTCATCGTCGCGTAGTCGTGATAATCCAGGCCCGCGCGTTTCATCTTGGAATCGTCCAGCGGGAAGCCCAGCGGTTCTATCAGGTGCAACTGCACCCCGGTGTTGGCGCACAGGCGGATGATGTTGCCGGTATTCGGCGGGATTTCCGGTTCGACCAGGACTACGTGAAACAAGGGCTTCTCCTTTTTTACAATTCAATACTATGCTATGGCTTAATGCGGCAGCGTGCGGGCGAAGACATAGTTGCTCACCTTGGCCGCGCCGAAGCGTTTCAGCATGCCGGCAATTTCATTTAAGGTGGTACCGGTCGTCATCACGTCGTCGACGATGCCTATGTGCCGCCCTTTCACGCTGTCCAGCGCATCTGGCGCCAGCATGAAGGCATGGCGCACGTTCTTGTGCCTGTCGTCGGGATGCAGGCCGCTCTGCTGTGCCGTTTCGCGGCCCCGGTTCAGCAACTGCGGCATCAGCGGGATGCCCAGGTGCCCGGCCAGCGGCTTTGCAATTTCCAGCGCCTGGTTAAACCCGCGCTCCGCCAGCCTGCGCTTGCCTAATGGCACCATGGCCAGCATGTCCGGCAAGGGTATGCTGCGTTGCTCCAGGATGGCGTCGCGCAGCATGAGCGAAAAGACCGGCGCCAGCGCCAGTTGGTGCCCAAACTTCAGGTTCAGCACCAACTGATCCAGTGGCGCCGCGTAATTGCACGCCGCCACTGTATGGTCAAAGGACGGCGCCTCTTTCAGGCATGCCCCGCATCTCGCTTGTGCGGCAGATTCCGGCACAGGCAGCGCGCACTGCACGCAGCGCTGTTGTCTGGCGCTCAAAAAACGTCCGTGACAGGCAGCGCACAACACTTGTCTGCCGTGCTCGCCGCACAGCGCGCAGGCAGACGGCAGCAATGTAGATAATTTTGCAAGCATGGATGGCGGCGCCATGAGTCTGGGTTGCGGATGGGCTATGCGATTTCGGGTAAAGCTGTTCAGCGACTTTCATGGCAAACGTGTAAACTCTGCGCATTATCGCATCCCAACCCGGCTTGCGCAGCCCAATCAGAATACCCCTGCCTATGTTAAGCGCCCCCATAGACCTGAAAACGGTACGCCAATTATTTGCAAAGCCGGAAAAAATCCTCGGTTCCGACTTTTTGCGCCGAGAAATTGCCAACCGCATGCGCGAGAAGCTGGAGCTGGTCAAGATACAGCCCGAGCGGGTGCTGGATGCCGGCTGCGGCGACGGCGCCGACGCCGCGCAACTGCAAAAGGCATTTCCGCAAGCCCACATACTGGGCGTGGATGCTTCGCCGCAGATGCTGGCGGCAGCAATGCAAACCCAGCGGGCCGCAGTCAGTTCGGTGGGCCGCCTGTTGGCAAAGTGGACTCCTTCCGCTTTGCGGCGCACCCAGAATGACGGCCTGGCCTGTGCCGACTTTGCCCGCCTGCCGCTGGCGGCCAATGCGGTGGACCTGGTCTGGTCGAATCTGGCCCTGCACTGGCATCCGCAGCCGGACCTGGTATTTGCCGAATGGCGGCGGGTGTTGCGCACCGAGGGCTTGCTGATGTTTTCCTGCTTTGGCCCCGATACGCTGGTTGAATTGCGCCAGGCCTTCGCCGGCATAGACCAGTTGCCGCACACGGTCCCCTTTGTGGATATGCACGACTTCGGCGACATGCTGGTCAACGCCGGCTTTTCCACGCCGGTGATGGACATGGAAAAGATCACGCTGACCTATGACTCGATTGACAAGTTGATCGCCGATGTGCGGGCGCTGGGCGGCAATCCATTGCTGACCCGCCGCACCGGCTTGCTGGGCAGGCAAGCCTGGCAGAAATTATGTGGCGCATTTGATAAGATGCGTGCTGCCGACAACAGAGTGCCCCTGACTTTTGAAATTGTCTACGGTCATGCCTTCCGCCCGGCGCCAAAGAAAATTTCCTCGGGGGAATCAATTATCCGGCTGGATTTACACAAAAAACCGCCACGCTGATATAAAAAATAGTGATATTGCCAGTCTTATTTTGATTTATTTCTGTGCAATTTACTGGCGCCACGACAAGTATTCTGCTTGATATATGGCTACTTTACGCCTTATACTCTCGCAGTTGTGGAAGTCGCCAGCGAATGTCATTGAATGACTGTCGATCTTGGGTGCGTGGAGATGGAACCTCATGAATGGCTGATGAAGCGAAATTGCGCCTTGTCACCCAAACAGCTAGCCTTGTTTTACTGTGTACTCTGTAGTGTCTCTTTCGGTATTGCCATCATCTTTTTGGTGAATGGCGCATGGCTGGTTCTTTGTTTTTCATTTTTGGAAATGCTGGGTGTCGGTGCCGCATTTCTCGTCTACGCGCGTCACGCTGGTGATCGTGAATATGTTTCCCTGACCAGGGATTGCCTGTTGGTGGTTGTGGTGCAGGGGAGTCGTGTTCATGAATACAGACTTTATCCGCTGTTTGTCAAAGTAGGTTTGCCTGACTTCCCGGGAGGATTGGTGGAGGTGCGGGCACAACAGGTTTTGGTCAAGGTGGGGCGGTATTTAATGGTAAGCAGGCGGCGTGAATTTGTGCGGGAGCTGCAGAGCGCACTGATGTCGGTTTGTTAAAAGAATTCTATTTGGGTTTTTGGGGAAATCATGAAACATGCGAAGCGATTACAATCGTTAGTGCTTGGAGCGTCGCTGCTGGCGGCGGGTTTGCCATCGTGGGCGGCGGGTGAAGTCAAGGACATCCAGGGCGGCCCAGCGGTGCTGCAGATGAACCTGCAACCGCCGGTGACGCAAATTGCGCAGCAAATCTATTCGCTGCACAACTTGATGCTGATCATCTGCCTGGTTATTTTTGTCGCCGTATTCGGCGTGATGTTTTATTCGATCTTCAAGCATCGCAAATCCCTGGGTCACAAGGCTGCCAGCTTCCATGAAAGCACTTCGGTGGAAATCGCCTGGACTATCGTTCCTTTCATCATCGTTATCGGCATGGCATTGCCGGCTACCCGCACCGTGGTGGCGATGAAGGACACTTCCAATGCAGACATTACGATCAAAGCCACCGGCATGCAGTGGAAATGGGGCTATGACTACCTGAAAGGCGACGGCGAAGGCATTTCCTTCCTGTCCACACTGAAAACCCCAAGGACGCAAGTCGGCGCGCCCGGCGTGGCCCCGACTGAGGCCCGTAGCGATACCTACCTGCTGGAAGTGGACAATGAAGTGCACGTTCCCGTGAACAAGAAGGTGCGCATCATCACTACCGCCAACGACGTGATCCACTCATGGACTATCCCTGCATTCGGCGTCAAGCAGGATGCGATTCCGGGTTATGTGCGCGACACCTGGTTCAAGGCTGAAAAAGAAGGCACCTACCGCGGTCAATGCGTGGAACTGTGCGGCAAGGAACACGCGTTCATGCCTATCGTGGTCGTGGTTGAATCCGAAGAAAAATACAAGGCTTGGGTAGACGGCAAGAAAAAGGAAATGGCTGCCAAGGCGGACGATCCTAACAAGGTTTGGACTATCGACGAGCTGAAGCAGCGCGGCGAAAAAGTTTACACGGCCAATTGCGTGGCGTGCCACCAGGCTAACGGCAAAGGCGTGCCAGGCGCGTTTCCTGCGCTGGACGGCTCGGCCGTGGTTGCCGGACCGAAGGCTGACCAGATTCACCTGGTGCTGAACGGCAAGGGCGGCATGCCGTCATGGAAAGCCACCCTGTCAGATACCGAGATCGCTGCAGCTATTACTTACACACGTAATAACTGGTCCAACAAATCGGCTGAAAACATTGTTCAACCAGCAGAAGTTCTGGCTGCGCGCAAGTAATTGAAATTAGGAGATTGAGATGAGCACCACTGCAGTCGATCACGCACACGATCACTCTCACGACCACGCGCATGACCATCCACATGGTTTCCGTCGCTGGTTGTTTGCCACCAACCATAAGGACATCGGTAGCCTGTATCTGTGGTTCGCATTCACGATGTTGTTGTCCGGCGGCGTTTTGGCCCTGATGATACGGAGCGAGCTGTTCCAGCCTGGCCTGCAACTGATGCAGCCTGAATTCTTCAACCAGTTGACCACGATGCACGGCCTGATCATGGTGTTCGGCGCGATCATGCCGGCCTTCGTCGGTTTCGCCAACTGGATGATCCCGCTGCAAATCGGCGCTTCGGATATGGCCTTTGCAAGGATGAACAACTTCTCGTTCTGGCTGATGCCTCCTGCAGCATTGCTGTTGATGGCTTCGTTCTGGGTACCTGGCGGCGCAACTGCTGCCGGCTGGACCCTGTACGCTCCGTTGTCCACCCAGATGGGCCCAGGCATGGACATGGCGATTTTCGCCATCCATATCATGGGAGCCTCTTCCATCATGGGTTCGATCAACATCATCACCACCATCCTGAACATGCGCGCTCCCGGCATGACCCTGATGAAGATGCCTATGTTCTGCTGGACCTGGCTGATCACCGCCTACCTGCTGATTGCGGTTATGCCGGTTCTGGCAGGCGCCATCACCATGACTCTGACCGATCGTCATTTCGGCACATCCTTCTTTAATGCAGCCGGCGGCGGCGACCCTGTGATGTATCAACACATTTTCTGGTTCTTCGGACATCCAGAGGTGTACATCATGATTCTGCCCGCTTTCGGCATCGTGTCGCAGATCGTTCCTGCATTCGCCCGCAAGCCTTTGTTCGGTTACGCCTCGATGGTGTATGCAACTGCCTCCATCGCGATCCTGTCCTTCATCGTCTGGGCCCACCATATGTTCACCACCGGCATGCCGGTGACAGCACAGTTGTTCTTCATGTATGCGACGATGCTGATCTCGGTACCTACCGGCGTTAAAGTGTTCAACTGGATCGCCACCATGTGGAAGGGCTCGATGACTTTCGAGACGCCTATGCTGTTTGCGATCGGCTTCATCTTCGTGTTCACGATGGGCGGCTTCACCGGCCTGATCCTGGCGGTAACGCCGATCGACATCCAGTTGCAGGATACCTACTATGTGGTTGCCCACTTCCACTATGTGTTGGTGGCCGGCTCCCTGTTTGCGCTGTTCGCGGGCTACTACTACTGGGGTCCGAAATGGACCGGTTTCATGTACAACGAAACCCGCGGCAAGATCCACTTCTGGGGTTCGCTGATCTGGTTTAACGTGACTTTCTTCCCTATGCACTTCCTGGGCCTGGCCGGCATGCCGCGCCGCTACGCCGATTACCCGGCGCAGTTCACGGACTTCAACATGGTTGCCACCATCGGCGCTTTCGGCTTCGGCCTGATGCAGGTGTACTTCATCCTGGCGGTGGTCATCCCATCGATCAAGGGCGGCAAACCGGCAGCGGCCAAACCTTGGGATGGCGCTGAGGGCCTGGAGTGGACAGTGCCTAGCCCTGCACCTTTCCATACATTTGAAGAACCGCCAGTTTTTAAATAATGTTCAAGGCGGGCTGCCGAAACGGCGGCCCGTGTAAAAATGAAAAACGGTAAGAAACCAAGCAACATCAGGACCGCGTTGATATTAGCTTCCGTCGCGCTGGTATTTTTTGTTGGCATCATCATCAAGCAGTCCCTGCGCTAAGGGGTTGCCATGAGTGAAGAATCGACCGAAACAGCGTCGGGCGCCAAAAAGCTGAATGCCGTCATACTGAAGAAGTTGCTGGTGATTGCAGTGCTGATGTTTGGCTTCGGTTATGCGCTGGTGCCGGTGTATAAGCAGTTATGCGAATTGACCGGGGTCAATATCCTGACCACCAAGGACGACAATGTACAGCCGGTCGGCAATTCGCAGATCGACAAGAGCCGTGAAGTAACGGTAGAGTTTGACGCCAATACGCAGGGGCCGTGGAGATTCCGTCCCACAGTCAGCAGCATGAAAGTGCATCCCGGCGAAATGTCGACGATAGTGTATGAAGTGGTCAACAAGCAGTCGTACAAGATGGATGCGCAAGCGATCCCGAGTTATGCGCCGCAGCAGGCAACTGCCTACTTTAAGAAGGTAGAGTGTTTTTGCTTCAAGCAGCAGACCCTGGGGCCGAATGAAGCAAAGCAAATGCCGGTCGTGTTTTTTATCGACCCGGCCTTGCCGAAGGATGTAAAGACGATCACCTTGTCCTATACTTTCTTTGAAGTAGGAGGCCAGCCGAAAACGGCGGCCCAGACAGCGGATAAGGCGGGCTGATGGAAAAGTCGACACCGGCAACGAAACGCAAGATGTCCTTCGGGGCGACGGTCAGGGCGGTACTGTGGTCGTTTTTCGGCATCAGGAAGGGCAAGGATTACGAAAAGGATGTGGAGCAACTCAATCCTGTTCATGTGATTATCGCCGGCATCATTGGTGCAATATTGTTTATTACGATACTGATACTGATCGTAAAAAGTGTCGTTGCAAAATAAGGAATACGGGGTTTCTGTGGCGGCAGCTGCGCCGGGACCGACGTAGAGATTAAGTTTAAATTTGTATCAGGAGATGGAAATGAGTTCTCAACACGCTAAAGCACCTTATTACTTCGTGCCTGGTCCTTCCAAATGGCCGGTACTGGGCGGTGCGTCTTTGCTGGTAACGATGCTGGGTGCTGCGGGCTGGGTGAACGGCGTGCCCGGAGCCATGGTAGTCAACCTGGCCGGTATCGCATTGACTCTGGTGGTCTTGTATTTCTGGTTCGGCGATGCCATAGCGGAATCCGAGGGTGGATTGTATAGCCCGCGTATCGACGTCTCCTATCGCTGGAGCATGAGCTGGTTCATCTTCTCCGAAGTGATGTTCTTCGGCGCTTTCTTCGGCGCGCTGTTCTATGCACGTTCCATTTCGATGCCCTGGCTGGCCGACCTCGACCACAAGGTATTGTGGCCTGATTTTTCAGCATTCTGGGGTAACGCCGGTCCGGCGGGCACGATCGAAGCGTTCAAGACCATGGGGCCTTTCCCTATCCCAACGATCAACACGGCGCTGCTGCTGACTTCCGGCGTGACATTGACTATTTCGCACCACGCATTGCGTGAAGGCCATAGGGCCAAGACGGCATTCTGGCTGTTTGCCACGATCGTGTTGGGCGCGGTGTTCATGGGCTTCCAGGCCTTCGAATATTTCCACGCTTACCATGAGCTGAACCTGAAATTGACTTCCGGTATCTACGGTTCCACTTTCTTCATGCTGACCGGTTTTCACGGTTTCCACGTGACGATGGGCGCGATCATGTTGTCGGTAGTGCTGCGCCGGGTCATGAAAGGCCACTTCACTCCCGAGCACCACTTCGCGTTTGAAGGCGCGGCCTGGTACTGGCACTTTGTCGACGTGGTATGGCTGGGCCTGTACGTTGTAGTGTACTGGCTGTAATGCCGGCACAAGCCGGGCTTGTTGAATAAGCAAAAAGCCGCACTATGTGCGGCTTTTTCTTAGGTGGCCGGTATTGAATCCCGCGAACTTGGCATGAGAATCCTTGTCTGACCGCAAGCGCTGCAGGAGCCGGGATTTAGTGGATGCCGGTAGGCTGTATCCAGCCGAGCCGGTTGGCAATGAGTATGAAGATGAACAGGCTGATCGAAAAACCTACGCGAAACGCCAGCGCCTTGACGGTGCGATTGCTCTTACCCTTGTCCTTCATCAGGTAAACGAGGGCTGATCCCATGCTGAAGATGATCAGGATGAATGCAATGGCGACAATAATTTTCATGATGAGCTATAAATGAACTGGCTGGAGGATACCCGGCCAGCCAAGACGGATTAAAGCCCTATTGTAATGCGATTCTGCGATGCCCCTTAAATTTCGTGTCCGCCTGATACCCTTGCTGGCGACCGTGGCGCTGGTCATACTCGGCGTTTCCCTTGCCCAATGGCAAACCCGGCGGGCGCATGAGAAAGAACAGATAGACCTGCAGATGCACCAGCGCGGACTGTTGGAGCCGCTGATCCTGGGCGCCAAACCGGTCGCCGCGGCGGATGTCGCTTACCGGCACGTCAAGGTGAGCGGCCAGTTTGTTGCCGCGTGGCCCTTGTACCTGGATAACCGGGCCCTGCACGGTGCGGCAGGTTTCTATGTGATGATGCCGTTTAAAATCGAGGGCAGCGACATGCATGTGCTGGTGGCGCGCGGCTGGCAGCCCCGCAATGCACAGGATCGCAGCAAAATGCCGCCGCTGGCGACGCCGCAAGGCGTCGTGCAGATAGAGGGCATCGCCCGCGAAAATATCGACCGGGTGATGCAGTTGGGGCAGCCCACAGCGGTGACGCCGGGCGCCATTTTGCAGAATGTCAGTGCTGCCGACGTTGCGCAGCAGGCGCGGCTGCCCATGCAGGACCTCATATTGGAGCAAACCTCCGCCTCGCCGGACGGTTTGCAGCGCGACTGGCCTTTGCCGTCCGCAGGCGCCGACAAACACAGGGCATACGCGTTTCAGTGGTATGCGCTGTCTTTGATGGCAATCATATTTTTCGTAGTAACAGGATATCGTCGTGGAAAAATCAGTCAATAAAAGTTCTGGCCGCTGGAAGCTGTTTGTCATCATCGCCGTCTGTGCGGCGCCGATCGTGTTTTCCTACCTGGCCTATTACGTCATCAAGCCGGCCGGGCGCACCAATTACGGCGCCATCCTGGACCCGCGCCAGTATCCTATGCCCAAGCTGGGCTCCACCTTGCTGGGCGGCGCGGCTACGGAGCTGGATGCGTATAAAGGCAAGTGGATCATGCTGCAGGTCGATAGCGGCGCTTGTGCCGGCGCCTGCCAGAAAAAATTGTACGACATGCGCCAGTTGCGCCTGATCCAGGGCAAGGAAATGGACAGGATAGAGCGCGTCTGGCTGATCACCGACGACCAGCCTATCGACACGATGCTGATACGCGAATACGATGGCACCCGGATGCTGCAAGCCAAGCCCGAACTGCTGAAGGCCTGGTTGCCGACCGAACCCGGCACCAGCATCAGCGACCATATCTATATGATAGATCCGCTGGGCAACCTGATGATGCGCTTCCCCAAGGATGCCGATCCGAACAAGATCAAGAAAGACATCATCAAATTGCTGAAGGCCTCGTCGATAGGCTGATTATTCCATGCACATCCTTCAACTTGCCATTACCGCCCTGTTGGTCGCCCTGTTGCCATTGAGCGTGGTGTGGGTGTCTGCCGACCAGAACAAATACCGCAAGCTGATCGCGGTGACGCTGTTCCTGACCTTCGACCTGATCATGTTCGGCGCGTTTACCCGCCTGACCGATTCCGGCCTGGGCTGTCCGGACTGGCCGGGCTGCTACGGCGAGGCCAACCCTTTCCAGGCGCATGCGGCGATCAAGGCGGCCGAAGCGATCATGCCTACCGGGCCGGTCAGCGTGCAAAAGGCCTGGATAGAAATGATCCACCGCTACCTGGCGATGGCGGTCGGCGTGCTGATCGTGGCGCAAACGATCATCGCCTGGCGCGACCGCATGAAGGCCAGGAAAATTGCCAGCTCGCCCTGGCTGCCGACCGGCCTGCTGTTTTTCGTCTGCCTGCAGGGCGCCTTCGGCGCCTGGACCGTGACCCTGAAGCTGCAGCCGGTGATAGTGACCACCCACCTGCTGCTGGGCATGGGCTTGCTGGGCTTGCTGGCCTGGCTGTCGGCGCAGCAATCGACCCATCAATATGTCGCCAATCGCAGCGTCGCCGTGCCGGCGACCATCGCGCTGGCATTGTTGGCAATGCAAATTGGACTGGGCGGATGGGTGAGCACTAACTATGCGGCTTTGGCCTGCCATGATTATCCCCTCTGCAGTGGAGCGGTCATTCCGGCAATGGACTTTGAGCACGGTTTCACGCTGTGGCGGCAATTGGGCCAAAAAGCCAACGGCGATTTCCTGCCATTCCAGGCCCTGGTCGCGATCCATTGGGTGCACCGGAATTTTGCCTTATTGGTCATTGCGGTGGTGGCCTGGGCCGCCATGCGTGCCAGGAAGACGGCGGGGCTGGAAAGCCTGGGCAAGGGGCTGTTGCTGTTGATTGCCGTGCAATTCCTGTCCGGCGTGTCGACCATCTTCTTTTCCTGGCCCTTGCTGATCGCCGTGATACACAATGGCGGCGCGGCCTTGCTCCTGCTCTTGCTGTGCATGTTAAACTATAGGGCTAGGCTCGCCTCCTGAGTCCCCTTGCCGTCCTTACCATTTTTCTATGAGCACTTTGAGCCTACCTGCCAACCGCCTTGCCCAGTATCTGGCCTTGACCAAGCCGCGTGTCACGCAGCTGGCCGTATTTTGCGCGGTGATAGGCATGTTCCTGGCGACGCCCGACCTGCCGGACTGGCGCGTCGTGGTGGCCGCGACGATAGGCATCTGGCTGCTGGCCGGCGCCGCGTTTGCGGTGAATTGCCTGGTCGAGCGCGAGATCGATTCGCGCATGGCGCGCACCGCGCGCCGGCCGATGGCGCAGGGCGAGATCACCGTACCGCAAACCCTGGTGTTTTCCGGCGTGCTCGGCGGCGCCGGCATGTGGGTGCTGTATAACTTCGTCAATCCTTTGACGATGTGGCTGACCTTCGCCACCTTTGTCGGCTATGCGGTGATCTATACCATCATCCTGAAGCCCGCCACACCGCAGAATATCGTGATCGGCGGCTTGTCCGGCGCCATGCCGCCCGCGCTGGGCTGGGCCGCGATCGCCAACGACGTGCCGATGCAGGCCTGGCTGCTGGTGTTGATCATCTTTATCTGGACGCCGCCGCATTTCTGGGCGCTGGCGATGTACCGCCGCGACGACTATGCAAAATCCGGTTTGCCGATGCTGCCCATCACGCATGGCCTGGAGTTTACGCGTTTCCATATCTGGCTGTACACGATAGCGTTGTTTGCCACCACGATGATGCCGTATGCGGTGCATATGAGCGGCCTGATCTACCTGGCCAGCGCGGTGATCCTGGGCGCGATTTTCCTGTGGTATGCATGGCGCATCTACAAGCACTACGACGACATCCTGGCGCGCAAGACCTTTGCCTACTCCATCGTCTACCTGTCCCTGCTGTTCGTGGCGCTGCTGGTCGACCATTACATCAAGCTGTGAGAGCCTGCATGAAAAACCTGTTTCGCGTTGTCAGCCTGCTTTTTGCGGCTACCTTGGCATTATCCCTGGCGGCTTGCGGACAGGACAAGCCGCAATTCAAGAACACCGACCTGACCGGCCTCGACTATGCGAAAGATTTCGCACTGACCGACCATACCGGCAAGCCGCGCACGCTGGCCGATTTCAAGGGCAAGGCGGTCGTGATGTTTTTCGGCTATACGCAGTGCCCGGATGTCTGCCCGACCACGATGGCGGAAATGGCGACCGTGATGAAGCAACTGGGCCCGCAAGCCGACAAGGTGCAAGTGTTGTTCGTGACCATAGACCCCGAGCGCGATACGCGGGCGCTGCTGGCCAGCTACGTGCCGGCCTTTGATCCCCGTTTCCTGGGTTTGTACGGCGACAAGGCCGCGACCGAGAAAGTGGCGAAAGAATTCAAGGTGTTTTACCAGAAGGTACCGGGCAATACGCCGGACTCGTATACGATGGACCACACCGCCGGTTCCTATGTGTTCGACCCGCAAGGCCGCATCCGCCTGTTCCTGCGGCATGGGCAGGGGGCGGAACCTATTGTGCATGACTTGAAATTATTGCTGCAATAAACCGCAATCAGCCGAAAATTGCGAGTATGGCCCGGAGAAATTTGTCCGGGCTTTTTTGTATCTGCCCGAGAATGCATGGACCGCCGCAGGAATCACTGCGGCATACCTTGATTCCTGCCCTGACAAATACGCTGTGCCGGAAGACAGCCCTTAGCCGGAAGTTGCGAGAGCGTCTAGCAGAACGATGTTCGAACAGCAGCCTGGCGTGTGCAGGCATCCAAAAATGAAAAAAGCCCGCACAAGGCGGGCTCATAAATATGCATGGGTTTATGCTTTTTTGGCTTTAGCTGCTTTGCGACGGGTGGCTCCCATGCCCAGAATGCCCAGGCCCAGCAGTGCAATGGAAGCTGGTTCAGGCACAGCGGATACGCGTACGTTATCCAGGCCTTCAGTGGAAATAAAACCACCGTACGTCTCTGTCTGAATCGTGGCGAGAGAAAATGTTTCGCCGCCGGTAGCAACAATGCCAAAGAAGCCGCTGGCGGCAGGATTTTTAGCAAGCGTGAACACTGTAGTTGTCAAGCCGTTGACTGTCAGAGAATAGCTGTCCGAAACATCTGTGTTAAACCAGTCAAAGCCAAAGGCTGTTGTGCCGGTAGCAAAATTGAAGGTTGAAGTTGGGCCGACATTGCCACTGCCATTGCCACTACCGTTGCCCCACCCATAAAAATTTTGCCCTTTAAAAGCAGCGGGTATCGCATAATTGTCGCTGCCCGTTGCGGCCATGCTACCGGTCGCGATGCCGCTACGGTCGCCATTAGACACGCTCGTGAGAGAGAATCCAGTAAAGGCGCCTGAGTAATTGTTGTTTGAAAAACCAACTGTAGCGTTGCTGAAATCTTCCAGCGTAGTCTTGCCTGAGGCGGCCTGGAACGCAGCCAGATTTGTATAAGCGATCAATGCTGCTTGCGCGGAAGTGGAGAAAACCGCAGCGCTCAATATGGCTGTAGCCAAACAGATTTTTTTAGAAGATTTCATATGCTCTATCGTAAAGGCCGGACTCTGGCGGCCTGATTATCATTAATATGGAATGGATCGGACAGAAGACATTGAATGCATATTCTTTGTTTTCTTTGTTGATCTTACTTGGTAAATAGCAATATTGATGCCAGCTGAAAATGTTTTTTATAATCAATGACTTACTTATTTTTGTGACATTTTTTCTGCGGAATTGTAAAGTTTTCCGACAGGAAATATCCAAGAACAGATAGCTTTTGAATATGGTGCTCCGTGCCAGCTAGCGGCAAGCTAAAGACGGGCAAAAATGTCCAAGCGAAGGCTTGCTTGTCCGGGGGCGGGCGGCATATCACCGGGCAGGCAAGCCTGGAAAGCGGCGATCGGCACAAAGAGGGGCATCCCGACTGAGGTCTCGTGGAATGCCGCAGACGGCATCCTGCGGTCACGTCCAGGATGTATTCTCCAGGATGTATTCATTTGCTGCATTTGCAGCGTTCAGGCAGCGGCTTCTGCCTGCACTTCGGTCAATAATTGTTTCAATTCCGGCACGCAGGAACCGCAATTGCCGCCCGCCTTCAGGCAAGCGGTAATCTCGGGCACGCTGCGTATGCCTTGCTGACGTATCGCGGCGCATATCGTATTGCGGCCTACGCCGAAGCAGGAGCATATCGTCGCCCCGGTATCGGCGCCTTTTTCCACCGGCTGGCCCAACAACAAACCAATCCGGTCCGCCTCTTCCAGTTGCGGTTTCAGGAACAGGCCCGACAGCCACGCGCGCGAAGGCAGGTCGGGCCGCGGCGACACGAAGACACAAGCCTCTATCCTGCCGCCCACCAGATGTACCGCGCGATACACGCCTGCGCTGGCATCCTGGTATTCCAGCCAGTCGGCGTCGGCGTCCGCGGCGCCGGACAAGGCGCGCGCCCATGCGCTGTGGTCGGCTATCTGGCTGCGACCGGCGAGTTCGTAGCGGCTGAAGTGCAACCCCTGAATGCGGGTCCAGTGACTGACCTCTGCCACTGCATCCATGGCGAGGTCACTGCGGTGCAGCACAAAGCCGTGCCAGGACACGCGGAACTCTTCAACGCGGACCGGCGTATGCTTGAATTCCGGCTCGCCCGACAGCGGATCGACCGCCGGATTGACCAGCGCGCCGACCCTGGCGTCCGAGGCCGACTGATTGTTCCAGTGTATCGGCACAAACACGCTGCCGCGCGCGATGCCGCCGCCATGCTGCACTCGGACCACCAGCGAGCCCCAGCGCGATGAGACACGCGCCAGCGCGCCCTCCCGCACGCCGCATAGCAAGGCGTCTTGCGGATGCATGTCGACGAATGATTCCGGCACATGGCCTGCCAGTTTGGCGGATTTTCCGGTCCGCGTCATCGTATGCCACTGGTCGCGCACGCGGCCGGTATTCAGGCTGAGCGGATAGTCTGCGTCCGGCATGTTGGCGGGCGCCCTGGGCCGGGTAGCAATGAAGCGCGCCTTGCCGTCGGGGTGCGCATAGGTATTATCGGTGAACAGGCGGGCGGTGCCGCTCTCCAGTCCGGACGCGGGCGCAGGCAGCGGCCACTGCAGCGGCTGCAGGGCGTCGTATCCGGCCTTGCCCAGTCCGGTCAGCCCTGTCAGGTTGAAGCAGCGCCGGATTCCCTGCGCGGCATCATTGCGGAATGCACTCAGGCGCGCGTGCTCGTCGAACACCTCGTGCACGCCGGCGAAATCAAAGCCGGCATAGCCCATGCGCTGCGCCAGCCGGCAGACGATATCCCAGTCAGCGCGGGCCTCGCCGGGCGCGGACAGGAAAGCGCGCTGGCGCGAGATGCGCCGCTCGGAATTGGTGACGGTGCCGTCTTTTTCGCCCCATCCCTGCGCCGGCAGCAAGACGTCGGCATAGGCATTGGTGTCGGTTTTTTCCATGATGTCGGAAATCACGACCAGCTCGCATTTGCTGAGCGCGCGCTGCACCTGGTCGGCGTCCGGCAGACTGACTACCGGATTGGTCGCCATGATCCACACCGCCTTGACGTCGCCGCGCTCGATGGCCTGGAACAGGTCCACCGCCTTCAGGCCCGGCTTGTCGGCGATCGCCGGTGAATTCCAAAAGGTTTGCACCAGCTCCCGGTGCCGCGGCTGATCCAGTTCCAGATGCGCCGCCAAGGTATTGGCCAGGCCGCCCACCTCACGTCCACCCATCGCATTCGGCTGCCCGGTAATGGAGAATGGCCCCATGCCCGGCTTGCCTATGCGCCCGGTCAGCAGATGGCAGTTGATGATGCTGTTGACCTTGTCGGTGCCGGACGAGGATTGATTCACCCCCTGTGAAAAGCCGCTGACCACTTTTTCGGTAGCGGCGAACATCCGGTAGAAGCTCAGCAAATCCTGCAGGTCCACCTTGCATATCCTGGCTACCTGTTCCGGGTCCGCGCCGTCGAGCGCGGCGGCTTGCAGCGCTTCGGCTTGTCCATTGGTATGCGCGGCGACAAAGCCGGCATCGACCGCCCCGTGTTGCGCTAAATAGCTGAGCAGGCCGTTGAACAGCCAGACGTCGGTGCCGGCCTTCAGCGGCAGGTGCAGGTCGGCCAGCTCGCAGGTCGCGGTGCGGCGCGGGTCGATGACGACCAGCTTCATATGCGGCCGCGCTTCCTTGGCGCGCGCGATGCGCTGGAACAGGATGGGATGGCACCAGGCCGTATTGGAGCCTACCAGCACCACCAGGTCGGCCAGTTCCAGGTCTTCGTAGCAGACCGGCACCAGGTCGGCGCCGAAGGCCCGCTTGTGCCCGGCCACTGCAGACGACATGCACAGGCGCGAATTGGTATCGATATTCGCGCTGCCTATGTAACCCTTCATCAGTTTGTTGGCGACGTAATAGTCTTCGGTCAGCAACTGCCCGGAGACATAAAATGCCACTGCGTCCGGGCCGTGCTCGGCGATCACCTTGCGAAAGCCCTGCGCGACCTTGTCCAGCGCCGTGTCCCAGGAAACCCTGTGCGATTCGGCATTGCTGTCATGCTTGTTGCTGCGCAACTTTGGATAGAGCAGGCGTCCGTCGAGGCCGACGGTTTCCGCCAGCGCCGAGCCTTTCACGCACAGGCGGCCGGCATTGGCGCGATGGTTTTCATCGCCAGCAATTTCCAGTTGGCCGTCTGCCTGCAGGCTGGCGCGCACGCCGCAGCCGACCCCGCAGTACGGGCAGGTGGTCTTGGTGACAGTGGCCACAAGCGGCTTTAAAGACAGGTTCACTAGCTACTCCAGTATTCAGCTATCAGGCGGCCTGCAGGCACCAGGCCTTGCCAAACAGCAGGTGATTGCGCAGCGAAGAAATATCGCATCTGGTCTGGATCAGGTCGAAATACCAGGGGCCGTCTTGCACGTCGCCGTACAGCACCGCGCCGATGACGTGCCGGCCTTGCAGGATCAGGCGCTTGTAGACGCCGCGCCGCGGATCGCGCAGCACCAGGTCTTCGCTGCCTTCGCCGCCGATGAAGTCGCCGGCGGAATACAGGTCGACGCCGGTGACTTTCAGCTTGGTGGCCGTGGCTTGCTGCACATAGCGCCGGTGCCCCGCGCCCGCCAGGTGCGCGCCGCACACGCGGGCCTGGTCCCAGATCGGCGCCACCAGGCCGAAGGTCGCCATGCGATGCTGTACGCATTCGCCGACCGCATACACGCGCGGGTCGTAGCTTTGCAGCGTGTCGTCCACCACGATGGCGCGCTCGCAATGCAGGCCGGCCTGTTTGGCCAGGTCGATATTGGGACGCACGCCTACCGTCATCACGACCAGGTCGGCCGGGATCTCGCTGCCGTCCTTGAAGCGTACCGCCGTCACGCGGCCGGGCCCGACGATCTCCGCCGTATCCGTGCTGAGCAGGAAGCGCAGGCCCTTGGTCTCCAGCGCTTTCTTCAGCAATTCGGCGGCTGGCTTGTCCAGTTGCCTCTCCATCAGGCTGTCCGCCACATGCACCACCGTGACCTCCATGCCTTGCCGCAGCAAGCCATTCGCGGCCTCCAGACCCAGCAGGCCGCCGCCTATGATGACGGCGTGCCGGTGGTCGCGCGCCGCGGCCAGCATGGTCTCCACATCCTGGATGTCGCGGAAGGCGATCACGCCCGGCAACTGGTGCCCGGGCACAGGAATAATGAAGGGTTTGGAACCGGTTGCCAGCAATAGCCGGTCGTAGCGCACCGCCACGCCCGAAGCGGAATGCACGATGCGCTGGCGGCGGTCGATCTTGACGACAGGGTCGCCCGCGTGCAGCGTGATATTGTTTTGCCGATACCACTCGTGCGTATGCAGCATGATATCGGCGATGCCCTTGTCGCCGGCCAGCACCGGCGACAGCAGGATGCGGTTGTAATTGCCGTGCGGCTCCGCGCCGAACACGGTGATGTCGTACAGATCCGGCGCCAGTTTCAACAATTCTTCCACGGTGCGCATGCCTGCCATGCCGTTGCCGATCACGACCAGCGCCGGTTTCGCGACAGGCTTGTGCACGGCTGGCGCGTGCGCGGCGGACATGTCAGGCACGGACATCATGCGCCTACCCAGACCTGGCCGTCGGCGATGCGCACCGGATAGGCATTCACCGAATGCTCGGGCATTTCCAGGCATTCGCCGGTGATCAGGTCGAAATGGTTTTTATAGATGGGCGAAGCGACCACGATGCGTTCCCCCAGGCTGCCGATCAGGCCGCGCGACAAGACCGACGCCTGGGCCGTGGTATCGTAATTGTCTATCGCAAACAGCCTGGCCTCGCCGTCGTTGACGTGGAACACGGCGATTTGCTGCTCCTTGACCAGGGCGCACACGCCGGTATTGGGCACGATGTCGTCCAGGGCGCAGACCTGGGTCCAGATTTCCTGTTGGTGTTCACTCTTCATGGCAATCTCCTGAATGTAGTTCAATCTCAAGCGGCCTTGGTGGCGACGGCGGCAATCGGAATCACGGCGTATTGCCGCTCTTCCGGTGTTGCCGGCCGTATCTGGCCGCGCTCTTCCATAAACACCACGTTCTGGTCCACCTGCTCGCTGTTGACGAAGTGGCGGAAACGCTTGCGGGTTTCCGGATCGGTCACCGCCTTTTTCCATTCGCATTCATAGGTATCGACTACGCTCTGCATATCCGCCTCCAGGTCGGCGGCGATCTCCAGTTTGTCCTGCACCACCACGCTGGCCAGATACTCCAGCCCGCCCTCCAGATTGTCGCGCCACACGCTGGTGCGCTGCAGGCGGTCGGCGGTGCGGATATAGAACATCAGGAAGCGGTCGATGTAGCGGATCAGCGTGGGCTTGTCCAGGTCGGCGGCGAGCAATTCCGCGTGGCGCGGCTTCATGCCGCCATTGCCGCACACATACAGGTTCCAGCCCTTGTCGGTCGCGATGATGCCGACGTCCTTGCCCTGTGCCTCGGCACATTCGCGCGTGCAGCCGGAGACGCCGAACTTGATCTTGTGCGGCGCCCGCAGGCCCTTGTAGCGGTTCTCCAGCTCTATCGCCAGGCCCACGCTGTCGGCCACGCCGTAGCGGCACCAGGTGGAGCCGACGCAGGATTTGACGGTGCGCAGCGACTTGCCGTAGGCATGGCCGGATTCAAAGCCGGCGCTGATCAACTCTTCCCAGATCAGCGGCAATTGTTCCACCCGCGCGCCGAACAGGTCTATGCGCTGGCCGCCGGTGATCTTGGTGTACAGGCCGTATTTCTTGGCAACCTGGCCGACCGCGATCAAGCCCTCCGGCGTCACTTCGCCGCCGGCCATGCGCGGCACCACAGAGTAGGTGCCGTCCTTCTGGATATTGCCGAGGAAGTAATCGTTGGAGTCCTGCAGGCCCGCGTGTTCCTTCTTCAGCACAAAGTCATTCCAGCACGAAGCCAGCACGCTGGCCGCCACCGGCTTGCAGATATCGCAGCCCAATCCTTTACCGTGCTGCGCCAGCAGCGCGTCGAAACTCTTGATCTGGCCGACCTTGATCAGGTGATAGATTTCCTGCCGCGAATAGGGGAAGTGCTCGCAGAGATGGTTGTTGACCGCCATGCCCTGCTTTTTCATTTCCGACTTCATGATCTGCGTCACCAGCGATACGCAGCCGCCGCAGGTGGTGCCGGCCTTGGTGCAGGTCTTCAGCGCGCCTATGCTGGTGGCGCCGTCGCCTACCGCCGCGCAGATATCGCCTTTGCTGACGTCATTGCAGGAGCAGATTTGCGCGGCATCCGGCAATGCATCCACGCCCAGGCCCGGCTTCGATTTGCCGTCTGATTGCGGCAGGATCAGGAACTCCGGCGCTTCCGGCAATTCTATCCGGTTCAGCATCATCTGCAGCAGGCTGCCGTATTCGCTGGCGTCGCCGACCATGACGCCGCCCAGCAGGTATTTGCCGCATTCGGAGACCACGATTTTCTTGTAGATCTGCTTGCGCTCATCGGTGAACTGGTAAGAGCGGCTGCCGGCTTCGGTCGCATGCGGATCGCCTATGCTGGCGACATCGACGCCCATCAGCTTAAGTTTGGTGCTCATGTCGGCGCCGGTAAATTCGGTTTTTTCTTCCGCTCCGGTGAGATGCCTGGCGGCCACGCGCGCCATGTCGTAACCCGGCGCCACCAGGCCGAAAATCTTGCCGTTCCATAGCGCGCATTCGCCGATCGCGTAGATGTCGGGGTCGGAGGTCAGGCAGCTGTTGTCGATGACGATGCCGCCGCGTTCGCCGACCCGCAGGCCGCTGTTGCGCGCCAAGGCATCGCGCGGACGGATGCCGGCGGAAAACACGATCATGTCGGTGTCCAGGTGGCTGCCGTCGGCAAATATCATCCTGTGCCTGCCGTTTTCGCCGTCTATGATTTCCACCGTGTTTTTTTGCGTATGCGCGGTGACGCCCAGCTCTTCTATCTTCTTGCGCAGCACGCGGCCGCCGCCTTCGTCGACCTGCACCGCCATCAGGCGCGGCGAGAATTCGACCACATGGGTTTGCAGGTTCATGTCGCGTAAGGCTTTTGCACATTCCAGGCCCAGCAGGCCGCCGCCTATCACGACGCCGGTTTTGGAGCGGGCGCCGCATTCCTGCATCGCCACCAGGTCTTCTATGGTGCGATAGACAAAGCAGTCTTTCCTGTCCCTGCCCGGTACCGGCGGCACAAAAGGAAACGAGCCGGTGGCGATCACCAGCTTGTCATAGTTCAGGATTTCGCCGTTGCTGACGGTGACGGTTTTGGCATGGCGGTCGATGGCCGTCGCGCGCGCGTTCAGCTTCAGCAGCAGATTATCGCGTTCAAAGAATCCTGCCGGCACCAAGGACAGATCCGCCGCCGACTTGCCGGCAAAGAATTCGGACAGGTGCACCCTGTCATAGGCGGGGCGGGGCTCTTCGCACAGTATCGTGACTTCCAGCTGGCTCATGTTGCCGGCAGCCAGGCTTTCCAGGAACTTGTGGCCTACCATACCGTGGCCGATGACGATGATTTTCATGGCGGGCTTTTCCTTATGCGGTGATGTTTTTGTTCTGCAACAGGCCGTCCAGCAGGGCCTGTTCGCTCGCTTTGTGTTCGGAACTGAAGCGCACGGCGAGTGCGCACAGTGCAGATGCGCTGACCAGTGCGCCCAGGATGGCGAGGGTTTGTTGGGTGTTGCCCATGCCCTTCATCAGGAAGCCGGCTGCCACCGCGCCGACATTGCCGCCGGCGCCGATGATGCCGGCCACGCCGCCCAGCGCCTTGCGGTCGATGAACGGCACCAGCGCGTAAGTTGCGCCGCAAGCCATATGGGTGCACAGGCCGAAGCTCAGCATGGCGACAACGGCTATCGTTACGCTGGCGGCATGGGAGAACCACAGCAGGCCCAGGCCTTCGCCTATCATCAATGCAAACAGCAGCGTGGTGCGGGAGCTCAGGCTGCCGCGCAGTGCAGCCTTGTCGGACAGCCAGCCGCCCAGCGCGCGGGCAAACAGCGCCAGCAAGCCGAAGCTGGCGGCGGCGCTGCCGGCCGCTTTCAGCGACAGGCCGAAGTGGTCGACATAGTAGATGGCCGCGATATTGTGGATGAAGATTTCCACGCCAAAACAGGCCGCATAGGTAATGAACAGCAGCCATACGCGGTAGTTGCTGCCGGCGGCAAGAAAGCTGGCCCAGCCGCCCTTCTTGCCACCCTCGATGGCGACGCCTTGCGCGCGCAGCTCTGCATAATTGCCGTCCGGGCAGTCTTGCGTATAGTTCCAGTACAGCGCCGCCATGATCAGCATGACCACGCCCGGCACCACCAGCGCCCACCTCCAACTCAACGCCTCGCTGACGCCCAGCATGATCAGCGCGCCCATCATCAGCGGCATCAGCCCCTGCGCTGCGCCGCCGCCGGCGTTGCCCCAGCCTGCCGACGCTGCATTCGCGGTGCCGACCACGTTCGGCGCAAACATCACCGACGTGTGGTACTGGGTAATCACAAAACTGGCGCCGACCGCGCCTATGCACAGGCGGAAAAATAAAAATGCCTGATAGCTTTGCGCCATCGCCACGCCCAGCACCGGCAGCGCGCCGACCAGCAGCAAGCCGGTATACGCCTTGCGCGGCCCAAAGCGGTCGCATAGCGGCCCTATGATCAGGCGCACCAGGATCGTGACCGCCACGGCGGCGATATTCAGGTTGGCGATCTGGTCGTTGGAAAGATGAAATTCCGCCTTGATGACCGGCATCAGCGGGGCGCAGGCAAACCAGGCGAAGAAGCACGCGAAGAAGGCCATCCAGGTCAGGTGGAAGGCGCGCATCTGCGGGGTTGCGAGGCTGAAGAGTTCGATGCTGGTAGCTTTATGTGCCATTTTTATACCTGTAAAAACAAAAAGGCGCCCTCTGAACCTGATATCAAAAATCAGCTCAGAGGACGCCGTTGTCCGAACAAGTCCGCCGTTAGACCTGCGTTAGAAATGGTGGGATCATCGTTGATCCGGTGCTGTTACCTGAAGCAAGCACCGTGCCACTGGCAGGGAGGGCATGGTTTCATAGGGAAAGGGCAAATTTCAATGCGGGCCGGCCAGCGTGCGTTGCTCTGCTGCGGAGCATAAAAAAGCTTTTTGCCTGAAAATGGTGCAGTGCACACGCCGGGCGCGCACCGTTTGCAAGATGTTTTCGCAACAAGGTGTTGAAAGATGCATAAAAAAACCTCCGGAAACTGCTTTCCGGAGGTTTTGGGGAGCTATCAGGCAAATTTTTCTATCAGGCAAAATTTGCCAACGCGCCTTTCATCTTTTTCAGCGCCGCGCTTTCTATCTGGCGGATGCGCTCGGCAGAAACGCCGTATTCGCTGGCCAGTTCGTGCAGGGTGGCGCCTGAGCCGTCGTCGTTCTTCAGCCAACGCTCTTCGACGATGCGGCGCGAGCGCGCATCCAGCTTGGATAGTGCGGTTTCCAGGCCTTCGGTCTGCAGACGGTCATAGCGTTGCGCTTCCAGCATCCTGGTCGGCTCTTCCGCTTCCGTTTTCAGATAGGCGATAGGGGCGAATTTTTCATCGTCGTCATCGGTAGGCGCTTCCAGCGCAACATCGCGGCCGGACAGGCGCATTTCCATCTCTATCACTTCTTCGCGCTTGACGTTGAGCTCTTTGGCAAGTGAATCAACCTGCTTGGGAGACATCGCATCCAGGCCTTCCTTATGGCTGCGCAGATTGAAGAACAATTTGCGTTGCGCCTTGGTCGTCGCTACTTTGACCAGGCGCCAGTTTTTCAGGATGTATTCGTGCATCTCGGCCTTGATCCAGTGCATCGCATACGATACCAGGCGCACGCCCTGGTCGGGATCGAAGCGCTTGACCGCCTTCATCAGGCCGATATTGCCTTCCTGTATCAGGTCGGCGTGCGGCAAGCCGTAGCCCAGGTAGCCGCGCGCGATCGATACGACCAGGCGCAGGTGAGACAGAACAAGTTGCTGTGCAGCATTCAGATCGTTGTTTTGGCTGAGTTTTTTAGCCAGGTCAATCTCTTGCTCATGGGTGAGCATCGGCAGGCGATTTACAGCCGAAATATAGGCGTCGATATTCCCCAGGCTACCGGTAAATCCAAGTGCCAGGGCCGTACTATCCGAAGATTGCATCACAGGGCGTGTTGCTGAATTAGTCATTCTTCCTCCTCATTGCCGTCGGTGAAAACAGGCTGGTTTAATTACCAACAAGTAACCGACCATTTCTAGCCACTATATTAGCACTCTCTCGGTTTGAGTGCTAATACTCCAAATTCACATGCTTAAAATAGACAATTTACTATCAATTTCCAGTAATCAATTTGGATTTGCTATACATCTTAGAGCAAAGAAACGGCGGAAAGTTGCATGCTATCGCCACAAATAAGCGGGCGACTTGCGTTACATCAAGCTCATTCCAAATGAGCGAGAGAAACGGCGCAAACGATATGCTAGCGTGAGAAATCAGGTGGCGCCGTGCGCTACGCCACCTAAGATAAAGTTTTTAGACGGTCAGTTGGCGCGCGCCAGCTGGCGTCGCACCGACAGGAAGGCGCCGCACAGGCCGAGGACGGTGCTGAGGCCGAGCAAGGCCAGGCTGGGCAGCAGGCCCAGCGGCATCAGGTGGAATTCGGACGCGTACAGCCTGGCAAACTCGGCGATCGCCTGGTTCAGCGGCTGCAAGGACAGGGCAATCAGGCCCAGCGCCGCGCTGCCGGCCAGCAGGCCCAGCATTGCTCCAGTGTAATAATACGGGCGGTGGATAAAACTATTGGTGGCGCCCAGCAGCTTGGCAACGGTGATTTCCGCCTGGTGCGAGATCACTTGCAGGCGGGTTGCGTTGAAGACGACCACGATCACCACCACGGCCAGCGTGCCGGCGAGGAATAGCAGCGACAGTTGCAATACCTGAACCAGCGCGGCCAGCCGCTTGACCCAGGCAGAGTCTACCTGCACCACGTCCACATCCTGCAGGGTCTTCAATTGCTGCGCCAGCGCCTCTACCTTGGCGGCGTCCGCGTTCGACAGCGAGATCACATAGGCGTCCGGCAATGGGTTGCCGCCCAGCGTGGACAACACCTCCGCCAGGCTGGAGGTTTCCTCTATCGCCGCCAGCGCCTTGTCCTTGGTCACAAAGTTCACGCGTGCGCCGACATTGGCGTCTTTCAGCAGTTTCTTGATCGGCACTGAAAGCGCGGTCGCGGTGGCGCGCGGCGTCGCCGGTTGCAGGAAGACGCTGATCTCCGGCTCTATCGACAGTTGCGAAGAGATCGGCCGCACGTTTTCTATCAGCGTAAGTCCGGCGATAGGTAGGGCCAGCGCGATCGCGACCACCAGTACATTGAACAGGAAATTTCCCGGGCTCACCCGCAAATGCGACCATGCGCTCTTCAGGGCAAACAGGTGCTGACGGAACCAGACTCTCATCGTTGCTATCCCAATCTTATTTCAGACTTATTTTTTACTTATTTTTAAATGCTCAGGCCGCGATGGCGGAATGCCAGGAATCGGTGATCACGCCATTGCTCAGATAGATCACGCGGCTGGCCTTGTCCAGGAATTGCTCATCATGGC
>DATHMC010000329.1:0-3975 GCA_035487495.1 Undibacterium sp. | reverse complement strand
ATATACCGGGCAATGCTTCCTGCAACTCCGGAATCATCGGCCCCCACATTTTTTCGGTCGTGGTTGTCACGATGACGGGAACTTTCAGGGCCTGTGCTGCCTTCGCGAGTCCCACGATATTGTGCTTTAGCTGCAGGGTGTCGATGTCGCGTACCCCGGTGTACAGGCCCACTTGGTGGTCGACGATGAGCAGGACGGCGTTGTCCCGTGTCAGGTGCTCATAATGGGCATTTTGGACAGCCCGGACATCCACGGTGGCGCCCTTGTCGGCGGCGGAGGCGTTTGCTTGTACGGATAGCGAGGCGGCCAGCCCCAATGCGAGGGCCGGGACTGCCTGACGGAACATTTGTGCGAGTTTCATGATTTTTTCTCCTGGTAGTTTTGCATCACAATGGCGTGTCGCCATGGAGACAATATAGGAGGTGTCATCGTTCTCAACAATAGGCCGCAACGCAACCGATCGTTCTGGAAAATAGAACCTTGAAACATGGGTAGGGAATACACGGAGCAAGGCTTGCGGGGCGTCGCCACTCTGCCCAGGCCTTGGCCTCTTAGGCTTCGTCTTGCTCCAATCGCTCGTCGAGATGAAGCAGGGAAAACAAGGTGGTCCGCAGATGGTCCGCAAACCGCCTGGCGGCCGGCGTCATCCCCCGGCGCGACGGAAACAACAACACCAGGCGACCAAATCGGGGGCGATATTCGGGCAGCACATGGACAAGCGTGCCGTTGGCCAGTTCGTCCCGGCACGCGTAGGCGGGAAGCTCGCAGATGCCGGCGCCAGCGAGCGCGACGCTTTTGATCGTTGCCAGATTATCGCTTTGCAACTGCACATTGGTGCGCTGAAGCAGTTCGCTATTGTCGGATTTGTACAAGGTCCAATTGCTGTCCGTTTGGTCCAGCGACCGGTACATGAGGGCGTCGGCCGTTTCCAAATCAACGACGGAACGAACAGGTTGCCTCGCCAGGTAGCCAGGACTTGCGAATAGTCCCCAACGCACCGTGCAAATCCTGGACTGGACCAGGTCGGAGGATTCCGGGGTCGCCTTCATTCCGCGCACAGCGATGTCGATGCGATCCTCAATCAAGTCAACTGCGCGGTTGGTGGCTTGGATCGCCACTTTGACTTGCGGATAAGCCGCAAGAAAAGATGGCAAAGCCTTTGTCAGCAACAAGTCAGCGACCGCTACCGTGACACTGATGCGCAGCGTTCCCGTAACGGCTCCCGCGCGGTGTTGCATGGCCACATGCGCCAGTCGCGCCTGCTCCAGCATGGCCACGCAGTGACCGTAGAACTCGCTGCCTGCCTCGGTCAGGACCAACTTGCGCGAATTGCGCTGGAGTAGACGTGTTCCGAGCGACGCTTCCAAATCTGATACGTGGCGGGAAACTTTGGACTTGGGCACTCCCAGAAAATCTGCCGCAGCGGTGAATCCACGCCGCTCGACGACCATGACAAAGAAATGTAGATTATTCAGGTCAAATGGAAGAGGCTCCATAGCACGGCCTTGGTTATGAGTAATCCGATTTTACGTGAGCTTGGGGTCTGAAAAACCTGATGATACCATCTGGGCAACTAAGCAGCGCCCTGGAACCGTCAGCTTGCCAAGCAAGGTGCGTGCTCGGCATTCCAGCGCTGCTGACAGTATATGTGGAACCGAAACATACCTGCTCAACTCAACTCTAACCGATAGAGGTCGGAGTGCCTATATTTTATGCCTTTCCCTACAAAGCCTCTGCCTTCGCAGTATTTAATAAACGTATTGATAAAGTAACGCGGAGCACGCGGGTCAAGTAAGACTTCAACTATTTGCTCGTTCCGAAAGTCGTAAGCAAGTGATTCTGGAAACTTAGCTTGGTTCATAATCGCCTCCTTCATGTCGACCGCTTCCTTCATTTGAAGTCCTGCTATCTTTGCCTCGACGATAGCGGGATCAAGAAGCAGTCTCAAAGCAAACCGATATTCCCTCTCATGAGAAAACGCCTCTCGCTTATATTGCGTGGCCTTACGGGCATCCAGGCTGTATTTGTCGCCGTCAACTATACTGTCAGGGTCAAAGGGTTCATCATAAATGACAGGGAAGTGATCAATATTGCTGTGGGACTTGAAGCCTGACGGCATCATGGCGACGAGCGTAGAATCGATCGCCGAAGCAACAACACTTTTTTCGGCAGAGATTCTAACGCCAAACTTATCGCTATATATTCGCCACATTGCGTCAGATTCGCCGCCTGTCGTCCAACATTGAGCATACAACTGTCGAAGTGCATGCAGTTCTAAACCCTTAACGGCGCCACGAAAAAAGGGGGGCACTGCATGTTGCAGAGTCGTCCTCTTTTCGTAGGGATCTTCCCACTTATCTACTTGAGTGAGATAGCTACATTGCGTTTCCACCAGCCCTACAAACTGCTGAAAGTTCATATACTTATGAATCAAATCCATGCGTACCTCAAGACATAATTAATGATTAGAAGAAGGATTCGATCAATTTCATTTTTTCGTGTAAATATGGAGTCAAGTTGGCAGTTTCTCCAGCGTGTCAGTCAGCCGGCGCATGGGCTCGATGCTATTGAATCCAATGTGTGGTTCAAGGACACGCTGGAGAAACTGCCGCTCTGACCTAATGGTCGGATTGATGAATTGTTGCCCCTGTGCCAGTCTCCACAACCTAACCCTGTTCGCGTCTAGGTGGAACGCGCGGACGCCTACCATCTAGTGCCCGCAACTCAAATTTCAATCTCAACTTCTATGGCAATAATCTCACCTTCCGTGGCAGAAATCTCATCTTCTGTGGCACTTTACGCGCGTAAAGTGCCACAGAAGTTGAGACCAGAATAGCTAAAAATAGTATTTTTCAAGAAAAATTGCCAAGAAAGATGAGACTGATTGCCATGAAAGATGAGATTTTCTCCTGTCTTGCCAAAGAAGATGAGATTTTCTGAATTAGTCACTTTTGAATGTAAAACAAGCAGTTGCCAGGAATGTTAATTAAGACATAGCGAGGTGTCCTGGCAATGCGCATCCGGGTTCGGGTCACAATAAAATACACGACATCACGCTCTGAATACGCGTCGATTTCCTTTTTGAGAAGTTCCAAGTATTCGGATACCGCTGCACGCATTCCGCCTCCTTCGGGCGCCTAGGTGCATATTCCGGCGAAGTTGACCACCTGTTCCTGTTATCGTTGACCACAATTTGACAACGTGTTGGTGCTGACGCGTGCTCCGACGCTTTTGATTAGGGATTCAGGTTTATTTTTCTCCAGTTAGAAATAAAGCAGCCGCGACGGCGGAATACCTATTCATTGATCTGTCTGACGAGACACACCTTTTGGTAAAGATTGGTGTATTGCCCAAGATTTCACGCGGCGATCTGATTCCAATAATGCGCAGTACTATCGCTAATCTCAACATGATCGAACAATGATTGACAGAGGCTATCGACCGTTATCTCTCATGACGACCACTTGTCTCATGGCTTCAGGCTGAAGCGCTCCACCACGAAATCGACGAAGCTGCGCAGCTTGGGCGACATACGGTGATCACGTAGGTAGATGAGGTTCAACGGCCGGATTGGCGGCGTGTATCCAGGGAGTAGGCGAACGAGATGGCCGTCCTCGATATCCTTTGACAGCATTATCTCAGGCAACATGACAATGCCCATGCCAGCGAGCGCAGCCTGGCGTAACCCTTGAGCGCTGTCGACCTGCATCCGGCCCGTAATCGGCACGCTGATTTCGCCCTCTGGACCGGTCATGCGCCAGGCCGCCTGTGCCGATCGCCACTCGGACCGCGAGGAATAGGTATAGGCTAAACAATCGTGCTGCGCAAGATCCTCCGCTCGTCGCGGTTCGCCGCGCTTCGCCAGATAACTCGGTGCGGCGCAAATCATCAATCTATACGGTGCAAGCGGGCGGGCAATTAGGTCGGAACCCTGAAGGTTGCCAAGGCGGATCGCCGCCTCGAATCCGTCCTCAG
>DATHMC010000328.1:0-15496 GCA_035487495.1 Undibacterium sp. | reverse complement strand
CCAGCCGGCGCTGACAAACATGCCGCCGCGCGGTCGGGCCAACGGCGTCAGGCCGGCATCCAGCAGGTTGGCCAGGCTGCGTTCGCGCGCGTCATCCAGCTGCGAGCGAAGCTTCTCCAGCATGCGTTTATACGGCCTGGCCGAGATCGCGTGGTAGACGGCCCGTTCGTTGATTTCCGATGTGGTCAGCCCCACCAGCATTTTGACCCGCACCAGTTCCGGCACCAGCGATGCCGATGCCGCAATGGAGCCTACCCTCAAGGTCGGCGACAAGGTCTTGGAGAAACTGCCCACCCTGATCACGCGGCGCAGGCCGTCCAGCGCCGCCAGCGAAGGATCGCTGCGGGAGGCGAGTTCGCGGTAGATGTCGTCTTCCACGACCCAGAAGTCGAACTGCTCGGCCAGCCGCAACAGCTTGTGCGCCTGCGCCTGGCTGAGCGAAGTGCCCAGCGGATTTTGCAGCACGGTATTGACGAACATCAGCTTGGGCTGGTGGACGGTGGCCCGTTCCAGCAAGATGTCCAGGTCCAGTCCCGCTTCATTGCGCGGGATGCCTACCGGAATGCAGCCATGATGGCGTATCAGCGACAGCAGGTTGCTGTAGCCCGGATCTTCGACAAACACCGTGTCGCCCGGCCTGGTCAGCGTGCGCAGGATCAGGTCGAAGGCATGCGAAGCGCCATGGGTCAGCACGATCTGGTCGGGCTCCACCTCAAACAAATCGTCGGCCAGCGTCGCCGCCAGATACTGGCGTAGTGCCGGGAAGCCCAGCGGATTGCCATAGCCCCGCAGCCTGCAGGCCGGGATGCGCATGGCGTGGCGTACCGCATCCAGGATGGTAGATTCGCCATACCATTCCGGCGGCAACCAGCCCGAGCCCACCGGCAGCGCTTCCGATACGCCGCTATACAAATCCGTGCTGAGCGCGTCGATGGTCGTCGCCAGCGCGTGGTTGCCTGCGGTGTGCTGCGCGTGGACGCCGATATTGACCTCGCTGCGGGCGACAAAATAGCCTGAACCGCGCCGTGAAGACAGCAGGCCCATCGTCACCAGCCTGTCATACGATTCCACCACGGTAAAAGTGCTGACGCCATTAGTCTTTGCAAACTGGCGCACTGACGGCATTTTGCTGCCCACGCGTAACTCGCGTTGCTGCACCAGCGCAGTGATGCCCGCCACAATCTGGTCCACCAGGCCGCCGCGCTTGGCCCTGTCTATGGCCAACTGCGGCCACTGCGGGGCGGGCGGATTGCATGGTAGTGCCTCTAACGTGCTGTGGGTGGTCTGCATGTCAACTCCTTTTGCTGCGCTGAACAAAACTGTTCTGCTTTGGCTACCAATACGGTTGGCTGGTTTTTCACACTCTGTATATGTCACGGCTGGATGTCTGTTGCCTACTATTGCACCATAGTTTTACCAATTGGTAAATAATTTTTCCAAACACAGCCGCCGGCTTTGACTTCATCAGGAGAATTGCATGAACGAATCACAACCCGCCGATCTGGCGCCGTACTGGATGCCGTTTACGGCCAACCGCGATTTCAAGGCCAATCCGCGCCTGCTGGTGTCGGCTGAAGGCATGTATTACCGTGACGTAAACGGCAACACCGTGCTGGACGGTACGGCTGGCCTGTGGTGCGTGCCGTTGGGCCATGCGCAGCCGAAGATCGTGCACGCGGTGCAGGCGATGGTGGCGCAGCTGGATTTTGCCCCTTCCTTCCAGATGGGGCATCCGGCCGCGTTCGAGCTGGCAGAGCGCCTGATGCAGTACACCAATAATCGTTTCGGCAAAATCTTTTATACCAATTCCGGCTCCGAAGCGGTGGATACCGCGCTGAAGATAGCACTGGCTTACCACCGCGCCCGCGGCGACGCGTCCCGCACCCGGCTGATAGGGCGCGAGCGCGGCTACCACGGCGTCGGCTTCGGCGGCATGTCGGTGGGCGGCATCGCCGGCAACCGCAAGACTTTCGGCAGCTTGCTGCCCGGCGTGGACCATCTGCCGCATACGCACAACCTGGAAAAAAACAGCTATACCCGCGGCGAGCCGGAGTGGGGCAGCCATCTGGCCGACGAGCTGGAGCGTATCGTCGCCTTGCATGACGCATCGACCATCGCCGCCGTCATCGTGGAGCCGGTGGCCGGGTCCACCGGTGTGCTGATCCCGCCCAAGGGCTACCTGAAACGCCTGCGTGAAATCTGCACCAAGCACGGCATCCTGCTGATCTTCGACGAAGTCATCACCGGCTTCGGACGCCTGGCGACGCCGTTTGCCTTCGATTATTTCGATGTGGAGCCGGACATGGTGACCACCGCCAAGGGGCTGACCAATGGCGTCGTGCCGATGGGGGCGGTGTTCGTCAAGCAGCATATCTACGACGCCTTCATGAACGGGCCGGACGGCATAGAGTTGTTCCACGGCTACACCTATTCCGGCCATCCGCTGGCTTGCGCCGCCGGCCTGGCGACACTGGAAGTATTCGAAGAACAGAAGGTGCTGCAACATGCGCAGGGCTTGACCGCGTATTGGGAAGACGCGGTGCATTCGCTGAAAGGCCTGCCGCACGTCATCGATCTGCGCAGCATAGGCCTGATTGCCGGCATAGAGCTGACGCCGATTCCGGGCAAGCCCGGCGCCCGCGCGTTTGACGCATTCAAGCGCGCCTTTGAGCAGGGCATCCTGATCCGCGTCACCGGCGACATCATCGCCCTGTCGCCGCCGCTGGTTCTGGAGAAAAAGCATATCGACGAGTTGTTCGGCAAGCTGCGGGAAATCCTGAAGACCCTGGCCTGAAGCCGCCCCCATTCACACTATTTAGAAGAGCACTATGGAAACCATTTCACATTTCATCGGCGGCACTCGGGTTGATACCCAAAGCGGGCGGTATGCCGATGTATTCAATCCGGCGCTGGGCACGCCTATCGCGCGTGTCGCCTTGGGCAGCGCAGAAGAAGTCGCTGCGGCGGTCGCGTCTGCCAAAGCGGCGTTCCCTGCGTGGTCGAACACGCCGCCGCTCGGGCGCGCCAGGGTCTTGTTCAAATACCTGCACTTGATGCAGCAGCACGCCGACCGGTTCGCGGAACTGCTGACCCGTGAGCATGGCAAGACCTTTGCCGATGCGCAGGGCGAGGTGGCGCGCGGCATCGAGGTGATCGAGTTTGCCGTGGGTATCCCGCAATTGCTGAAAGGCGAGTTCAGCGACCAGATTGCGCGCGGCATCGATGCCTGTTCCATGCGCCAGCCCCTGGGCGTCGTCGCCGGCATCACGCCTTTCAATTTTCCGGCGATGGTGCCGATGTGGATGTTCCCGATTGCTTTGGCTTGCGGCAATACCTTCATCTTGAAACCGTCCGAACGCGATCCTTCGCCGTCTTTGCTGCATGCAGAGTTGCTGAAGCAGGCCGGCTTGCCGGACGGCGTCTTCAACGTGATCCAGGGCGACAAGCTGGCGGTGGATGCCTTGCTGGATCATCCCGACGTGCAGGCGATCAGCTTTGTCGGCTCCACCCCTATCGCCGAATACATCTACCAGCGCGGCAACGCCAACGGCAAGCGGGTGCAGGCGCTGGGCGGCGCCAAGAACCATATGGTGGTGATGCCGGATGCCGATATGGACATGGCGGTCGACGCGCTGACCGGCGCCGCCTATGGCTCGGCCGGCGAGCGCTGCATGGCGATTTCGGTCGCGGTCGCGGTCGGCGATGCGGCCGACCAGCTGGTGGCAGCGCTGGCGCAACGCGCCCGCGCATTGAAGATCGATGACGGCATGGCGGCCGGAGCGGAAATGGGGCCGGTGGTATCGCTGGCGGCCAAGAAGCGCATAGAGAGCCTGATAGGGCAGGGGGTCGAAGAGGGGGCGACGCTGGTGGTGGATGGCCGCGGGTATACCGTCGCCGGGCGCGAAAACGGCTATTTTGTCGGTGGCACGCTGTTTGACCACGTCACGGCCGACATGAAAATTTACCAGGAAGAAATTTTCGGTCCCGTGCTGTGCGTATTGCGCGCGCCCGATGTGGCAACGGCGGTGGACTTGATCAACAAGCATGAATACGGCAACGGCGTCGCGGTATTTACCCGCGACGGCGGCGTGGCCAGGGAATTCGTGCGCCAGATACAGGTGGGTATGGTCGGTGTGAACGTCCCGTTGCCGGTGCCTATGGCTTTCCATAGCTTCGGCGGCTGGAAGCGCAGCCTGTTTGGCGATCACCATGTGTATGGGCCGGAAGGCGTGCGCTTTTATACCCGCACCAAGGCGGTCATGCAGCGTTGGCCCGACAGCAAGAGCGCGGGCGCGGAGTTTGCCTTTCCGCAGATGAAATAGTTTGGTGAGGTAAAAGCGCCACACTACAGCGCAGCGCGGTCGAATTTTCGCCCGCTGCGCCACACTTTGGTGCAGTATTGGTTTTTACCAGTTGGTAAAAGTTGGTACGAGATTTGCTAACTCCAATACCAGTGGGAAAATGAAGTTTCGGTAGCGATGAAAAAAACAAATGTCACTAGCCAGGAATGTAAACATGATCGAGTCTCTTAAGCATCTGGCCCAGGCCGGATCTACAAACGAGGTGTTGGCCGGCCAATTCACCGATTTGGCGCCGCCGCTGACGATGCGCCAGGCGCTGATAGAAAGCCAGCGCTGCCTGTATTGCTATGATGCACCTTGCACCCGCATCTGCCCGTCGGACATCGACGTCGCCAATTTCATCGGCAACATCGCGCAGGGCAATATCAATGGCGCGGCGCAGGTCATCCTGCGGGAAAACATACTCGGCGGCAGTTGCGCGCGGGTTTGCCCGACCGAGATATTGTGCGAGCAAGCCTGTGTCCGCAATCACGATGCCGAAGCGCAACCGGTCAAGATAGGCCTGCTGCAAAGACATGCGATCGACAACATGCAGTTCGAGCAACATCCTTTCCAGCGCGCGCCGGCCACCGGCCGCACGGTCGCCATAGTCGGCGCAGGCCCGGCCGGCCTGGCCTGCGCGCACCGGCTGGCAATGCTCGGCAACGATGTGGTTATCTTTGAGACCCTGCAAAAGCCGGGCGGCCTGAATGAGTTCGGCATCGCCAAATACAAACTCACCGATGATTACGCGCAGAAAGAAGTCGCCTTCCTGCTGCAGATCGGCGGCATCCAGATCCGCCACGGCCAGACCCTGGGTGAAAACCTCAGCCTGAAGCAGCTGAAGCAAGAGTATGACGCGGTGTTCCTGGGCCTGGGCCTGGGTGCCAGCCGCAAGCTGGGCCTGACCGGCGAAGACGCGCCCGGCCTGATGGCGGCGGTGGACTATATCTCGGTGTTGCGCCAGGCCGAGGACTTGACCAGCTTGCCGGTGGCGTCACGCTGCCTGGTCATCGGCGCCGGCAATACCGCGATCGATATGGCGGTGCAGATGGCCAGGCTGGGGGCGGAGGAGGTCTCCATTGTATACAGGCGCGGCGTCGACGCGATGTCGGCCACCGGCCATGAGCAGGATATTGCCAAGGCGCACCAGGTCAGGTTGCGCACTTGGGCGCAGCCGCAACAGGTGTTGCTGGATGACGCCGGCCGCGTGCGCGGCATGCGCTTTGAAAAAACGCAGATGACGGACGGCAAATTAAAAGGCACCGGTGAAACCTTCGAACTGGCCGCTGATGCAATCTTCAAGGCGATAGGCCAGACCCTGGATGAGGATTTGGCGCACGATGCATTGGCGCAGGAAATCAAGCTGGCCGGCGACAAGATCTGGGTCGACGAGCAATTCCAGACTTGCTTGCCGGGCATTTATGCCGGCGGCGATTGCGTGCAAGCGGGGCAGGACCTGACGGTACAGGCTGCGCAGCATGGCAAGCTGGCTGCTATCGCGATCCACCAGCACCTGAATTCGAACTCCACCAATTCCATCAGCAAGGAGGCTGCATAATGGCCGATCTAAGCATCAATTTTGCCGGTATCAAGGCGCCCAATCCTTTCTGGCTGGCCTCCGCACCGCCTACCGACAAGGCCTATAACGTGGTGCGCGCGTTCGAAGCGGGCTGGGGCGGCGTGGTATGGAAAACCCTGGGAGAAGACCCGGCGCCGGTCAATGTGTCGTCGCGCTATTCGGCGCATTATGGCAAGAACAGGGAAGTGCTGGGCTTTAACAATATAGAACTGATTACCGACCGCAGCCTGGAAATCAACCTGCGTGAAATCACGCAGGTCAAGAAAGACTGGCCGGACCGCGCGATGATCGTATCGATGATGTTTCCCTGCGAAGAAGAGAGCTGGGCCAAGGTATTGCCGCTGGTGGAGGCGACCGGCGCCGATGCGATAGAGCTGAACTTCGGCTGCCCGCATGGCATGCCGGAGCGCGGTATGGGCGCGGCGGTGGGCCAAGTGCCGGAGTATGTAGAGATGGTCACCCGCTGGTGCAAGAAATATTGTTCGCTGCCGGTCATCGTCAAGCTGACGCCGAACATTACCGACGTGCGCTTGCCGGCACGGGCCGCGTTCAACGGCGGCGCCGATGCGGTGTCGCTGATCAATACCATCAATTCCATCACTTCGCTGGACCTGGACAGCATGGTGGCCAGGCCCATCGTCGGTGGCCGCAGCACGCACGGCGGCTACTGCGGTTCGGCGGTCAAGCCGATTGCGCTGAACATGGTCGCCGAGATCGCGCGCGACCCGGCAACGCAGGGCTTGCCGATCTCCGGCATAGGCGGCATTTCCAACTGGCGCGATGCGGCAGAGTTTATTGCGCTGGGCTCGGGCTCGGTGCAGGTGTGCACTGCCGCGATGCTGCACGGCTTCCGCATCGTCGAACAGATGAAGGACGGCTTGTCGCGTTGGATGGATGAAAAAGGCTACGCCAGCATAGAAGATTTCCGCGGCAAGGCGGTTGCCAATACGACGGACTGGAAATACCTGGACATGAACTACCAGGTCATCGCGCAGATAGACCAGGACAAGTGCATACAGTGCGGCCGTTGTTATATCGCCTGCGAAGACACTTCGCACCAGTCCATCTCGCAACTGATTGCCGACAATGGCGACAGGAAATATGAAGTGATCAAGGAAGAGTGCGTGGGATGCAATCTGTGCGAGATCACGTGTCCGGTAGAGAATTGCATCACGATGGTGCCGCAAGCCAGCGATAAACCCTATATGAACTGGACGCAGGACCCGCGCAATCCGCGCGCCGTGGCGGCCTGAAGCGGGGAGATGGGAATGCAGACATAAGCATCTTTGTCAGGGCAGATATATTGGCACGGGGTTTGCATGGTCAAGTTGCAGCACAGCAGGCAGTTTCAAACTGCCAAGCTGTGCTGTATATTTGTTTCAGCCTAATGCGAAATAAGAAATTAAGATATAAATCAGAGGCTGTTGCGTGTTTTAAGAATCCATCCAAGGGAGATGCAAACCGTGAACAAAGATCTATCCGGCAATAATAGCTTGTGGAACGAAGACCTGGCTCCGACGACTGAGAGTCAGCGCACCTGGCGCTGGTATCATTTCGCTGCGTTGTGGGTGGGGATGGTGATGTGCATACCGGCCTACACGCTGGCCGCTAGCCTGGTGGACGGCGGCATGTCAGCGTGGCAGGCGGTGGCCACCGTATTCCTGGCAAACGCGATCGTGCTGCTGCCGATGCTCTTGATAGGTCATGCTGGCACCAAATACGGCATCCCTTATGCGGTGCTGGCACGCTCCTCGTTCGGCACCAGCGGCGCCCGCCTGCCGGCGCTGATGCGGGCCATCGTCGCTTGCGGCTGGTACGGCATACAAACCTGGTTCGGCGGCCAGATGATCTATACCTTGCTGGGCGTGCTGATAGGGCACTCGCTGGAAGGCGACAAGATTGCCGGCCTGGGCATCAATGCCGCGCAGCTGATCTGCTTCCTGGTGTTCTGGGCAATCCAATTCTGGTACATCTTCCACGGCATGGATTCCATCCGCAAGCTGGAAACGTATACCGCGCCGCTGAAAATCGTCATCTGCTTTGTGCTGCTCGGCTGGGTGTATAACAAGGCCGGCGGCTTCGGCCCCATCCTGGATCAGCCTTCGCAATTTGTCGAAGGAGGCAAGAAGGCCGGCCAGTTCTGGTCCGCGTTCTGGCCCTCATTGACGGCGATGGTGGGCTTCTGGGCCACGCTGGCCTTGAATATCCCCGACTTCACCCGGTTTGCCAAATCCCAGCGCGACCAGGTTCTAGGACAAACCATAGGTTTGCCGGTGCCCATGGGTTTGCTGGCGATGCTGGCGGTGATCGTCACTTCAGCGACGGTGGTGTTGTATGGGAAGGCGATCTGGGATCCGGTGGACCTGGCCAGCCGCATGACCGGCGTGGCGGTGCTGATTGCGCTGCTGATCCTGCTGATCGATACCGTCAGCGTCAACCTGGCGGCCAATCTGGTCGGCCCCGCTTACGATTTTTCTGCCTTGAGCCCGAAACTGATTTCATACAAGACCGGCGGCTATATCACCGCCTTTATCGCCATCGCGATGATGCCGTGGAAGATACTGGAATCCACGCAGGGCTATATCTTTACCTGGCTGATAGGCTACTCGGCCTTGCTCGGCCCCATCGCCGGCATCCTGATCATCGACTACTACCTCATCCGCAAGACCCAGCTGGATGTGGTGCAGCTGTACAAGGACGACGGTAAATACTCCTACGGCAACGGCTGGAACATGGCGGCGATTATTGCCTTTGTGGTCGGCGTGGTGCCGAATATCCCGGGTTTCCTGAATGCGGCTTTTCCCGCGTCTTTCCCGGCCACAGCAGATATTTTTAAAACCATCTATACCTATGCATGGTTCATAGGCATGGCCATTTCGGCCATCGTCTATGGCGTGATGATGAGCGGTAAGAAAGAAGTTATGCCGGTAGTCGCCAAGGCTTCGTGAGACGGTGGCGAGTGGGGCTGCAGATAAGGGCGCCCGCCCCCGCTGTGTAAAGATTAAGGAGGCAGTATGAGTATATTGATTCGCGGCGGCACCGTCGTCAACGCAGACCGTGAGTTCCTGGCCGATGTCTTGTGCGAGGGCGGCAAGATCGTCGCCGTCGGCGACCAGCTGCAGGCGGGCAATGCCACGGAAGTGATCGATGCCGGCGGCCAGTATGTAATGCCGGGCGGCATAGATCCGCATACGCATATGAACCTGCCCTTCATGGGCACGGTGACCGCGGACGATTTTTTTACCGGCACCGCAGCAGGACTGGCCGGCGGCACCACGACGATCATCGACTTTGTGATTCCGAATCCCAAGCAAGCGCTGCTGGAAGCCTACAAGACCTGGCGCGGCTGGGCCGAGAAGGCCGCCGGCGACTATAGCTTCCACGTCGCCGTCACCTGGTGGGACGACAGCGTGCACGCCGACATGGGCACCCTGGTGCGCGAGCATGGCGTGAACAGCTTCAAGCACTTCATGGCCTACAAGAATGCGATCATGGCCGACGACGAAGTATTGGTGAAAAGCTTCTCGCGCGCGCTGGAACTGGGCGCGATGCCGACGGTGCATGCAGAAAACGGCGAGCTGGTGTTCCAGCTGCAGCAAGCCTTGCTGAAGAAGGGCATCACCGGTCCGGAGGCGCATCCCTTGTCGCGCCCGCCCATGGTGGAAGCGGAGGCCGCCAACCGCGCGATCGCCATCGCCAATGTATTGAATACCCCGGTGTACATCGTCCACGTCTCCTGCGCCGAATCGCTGGAAGCCATCGCGAGAGCGCGCAGCAAGGGCCAGCGCGTCTTCGGAGAAGTGCTGGCCGGACATCTGGTGATAGACGACAGCGTATACCGCCACCCCGATTTCGACATCGCCGCCGGCCACGTCATGAGCCCGCCGTTCCGCTCCAGGGAGCACCAGGCCGCGCTATGGCAAGGCCTGCAAGGCGGCAACCTGCATACTACGGCGACCGATCACTGCACCTTCTGCGCAGAACAAAAAGGCGCCGGCCGCAACGACTTCACCAAGATCCCCAACGGCTGCGGCGGCGTGGAAGACCGCATGGCCGTGATCTGGGACGCCGGCGTGAACAGCGGCAAGCTCACCCCATCGGAATTCGTCAAGGTAACCTCCACCAACGCTGCGCAGATTTTTAATATCTACCCGCGCAAAGGCGCAGTGGCAGTGGGCGCCGACGCCGACCTGGTCGTCTGGGACCCGCAAGGCACCAGGACGATCTCCGCCAAGACACAGTTCGCCAAAGGCGGCTTCAACGTCTTCGAAGGCCGCACCGTAAAAGGCATCCCCAGCCACACCGTCAGCGGCGGCAAACTGGTGTTCAAACAAGGCGAGTTGCGCGCAGTACAAGGCGCCGGCCGCCATGTAGACCGCCCGGCATTTTCTCCTATGTTTGATGCGCTGGGTAAAGGTACGAAGCTGGCAGAGCCGGTTAAAGTGGAAAGATAATGGGAACCCAAAGGTATGACGGCTTGATTTTGCAGTTGGGGTTGTTTTTGACCTTCAACCGCTTGGGACGCAGCATTTGGTGTTTTACAGAAAATGGATCAGAAATAGACGTTGTTTGAGCCGCAGGCGAGTTTCGTCTATTTCCCATTTTTTGTAATGCACCAAATGTGATGACGCTAGCGTCATCACCCGTAGGGCAAGTCTGCGGTCGCCTTCTTTTTGCTTACTTTTTCTTGGCGAAGCAAGAAAAAGTGAGTGGCCGCCGGGCCGCCCCCGGCCTGTACCCCCGAAGCGTAGCCTTATTGCGCTGAGTGAGAAAAAAGATAGAACACTCGCATAGGAAATAACACCATGATTCAAGACAATCTCAAGATCAACGGCCCCCGCCTATGGCAATCCCTAATGGAACTAGCCCAAATCGGCGCTACCCAAAAAGGCGGCGTCAAACGCCTGGCCTTGACCGACCTCGATAAACAAGGCCGGGACCTGGTTACTGGCTGGGCCAGAGAAGCCGGCATGTCCATCACGATAGACCAGATCGGCAATGTCTTCATGCGCCGCGACGGCAAAAACAATGCGTTGCCGCCGATTGTCTCAGGCAGCCACATCGACACCCAGCCCACCGGCGGAAAATTCGACGGCAACTACGGCGTGCTGGCCGCACTGGAAGTGGTGCGCACGCTGAACGACCACCAGATCCAAACCGAAGCGCCGATAGAAGTCGCGTTCTGGACCAATGAAGAAGGCTCGCGCTTCGTGCCGGTGATGATGGGCTCAGGCGTATTCTGCGGCGCCTTCACACTGGAACATGCGTATGCAGCCAAGGATGTGGAAGGCAAATCGGTAAAAGAAGAGCTGACCCGCATAGGCTACCTGGGCGAGCAGGTGCCGGGCGAGCATCCGATAGGCGCCTACTTTGAAACCCATATAGAACAAGGCCCGGTGCTGGAAGACGCCGACAAGGTGATAGGCGTGGTGCCCGCAGTGATGGGCCTGTCCTGGTACGATTGCGTAGTCACGGGCATGGAGGCGCACGCCGGTCCCACGCCCATGCACCTGCGCAAGGATGCGTTGCAAGTTGCCACCAAAATCATGCAGGAGGTGGTGAACATCGGCAACCGCTATCCGCCGTACGGGCGCGGCACGGTAGGCATGGTGCAAGTGTTTCCGAACAGCCGCAACGTGATTCCCGGCGAAGTCAAATTCAGCATAGACCTGCGCAATGTGAATGACGAATTGCTCAACAAGATGCATGAAGAAATCCTGGCCTTTGTCGACCAGGCTGGCAAGGCCAGCGGCCTCGGTGTGACCGTAGAGCGCGTCTCGTATTACCCGCCATGTCCGTTCCATCCGGAGTGCGTCGATGCGGTCAGGAGCGCGACTGCCAAGCTGGGCTATACCACGATGGACGTGGTATCCGGCGCTGGGCATGATGCGATCTATGCGGCGCGCCTGGCGCCTGCCGGCATGATCTTCGTGCCCTGCAAGGATGGCATCAGCCACAACGAGATCGAGGATGCGAAATCGGAGCACCTGGAAGCGGGCTGCAATGTATTGCTGCATGCGATGCTGGAAAGGGCGAAGGCCGTGGCGTAATCGGATGCGTCACCTGGGAGGCAGCCGGAAACGACTCCTCCTGGATTTTCGTTTTGAATCTGCCTGTTATTTTTAACTCTTTGAAACTTCCCGCATGCAGAGGAAGCGTTAGCTGCAGCGCTTCGGATGCCACTTGCATCTGCGCAATGAAGTGTTGCGCAGATCCCGCTTCGTTACTCAAAAAATATTCCTGACTGCCCTTCCCATTGGAACTGTCTCGGCGCCTCGAAACTTGCAGGAGAGCATGGAAGGATGCGCAAGCTGGGCACCTGTCTCTTGCTGGGTTTGATCGGCAAAACCGCGTTTTTCAGGAATATTAAATTGTTCTTGCGGTTTTAAAACCATGAACTAATATGCAATACACATTGTAAATAAGCTAATTTAAATTTCATAGCAGGCCATTGTTTAATACTGGCGGCAGGCTCGCTTCTTAGCCCTAGCGTCAGCAAAAATCGAGTACATGCTGGAGCTGTACTCCGACACACCCGCGTAAAGCAAATCATATTGCACTGATGCAAATCAGTGCGAGGGCTAGTCACGTGCTGTTTATTGAGAAAGGCGGATGTCGAAAAGCCTTCGGTAGCATTTTTGAACCATAGAATTCAGCAATGCAACGGATCGTCAATAGCGATCCGCGGCAGGGGATTCTTGCTGCCGAAAAAAGAGTAGGCCGAATGTAGATTGTAGAGGAACAGTAGCTATGTATACGCTTAAAAAACCGATAGCAGTGGCTCTTGATATCCGTACATTAAAAGACATGTGGAAAGCGGCAATCCTGCTTCAGTCGCAGGGGAACTATGATACCGATGCGATGTATGCGATCTATCAGGATATGAATCCTAAGTTGACGATACAAGACATCGCCAATGTTTGTAGCGGCGTGTATGCCGATACATACTGGAACACTACTTACCTGGATCCCGCCTTGCTGGCGAAGAGCCTGGTGCAGGCAATAGGGCTCGACCCTGCCCTAGCCACTACGTATGCGAATAAGTCCATCGCGCAATGGCGCGGCATACTTTGCCGTAAAAATATCAATGATGTCGGCGCCATTCCGGTGACCGGCAATTACACTACCAGCCTGGACATCGTCTGCAACCAAAATACGCCGATCCAGCCAAAAGAGTTGATCGCCAACTGGAATAACGAATACTGGAAGCAACCTCAGGTCGGTCCAAACTTTATTTATGCGCGCTGCCAAAACGTAGCGTTTGATGGCGCCATTACGCCAAAAGTACAAATGTTCTTCTCGCAGGGCGGGTTCAACCAAGGCCCTTCATCCTGGGTGCAGTGTTTTACAGTGGATGGGAAAAAGAAGGTCGGCAATGTTGTTGCCCAGGACGGCACGGTCAGCCCGCTCAATTGGGGCGATAGGGGCGCCTCCGAGGCATTTTCCTTCAACCCCACCTCGCAAAATCATGTATGCGTGATTTCCGCTGTGACTTCGGAACCTTTCTTCGCCTCGAACAATCCTTTGCAGATTCCTCCAGGAAATTGGAATTCGGTGACCTGGATTACCCGCAACGGTGCCGCAGCCTGGCACAATGTTGATCCGCAAATAGCCACCGAAGATACGCTCGCCTATTTTAATCAGGACGGTACGGATGAAAAATTCGTCTTCTTCCTGAATTGCAGAAATGTGCCCGTGGGCTCCAGGATTCGCTTGAGGTCCGAGGACGCCGGCGCAAAATTCGATACTGGCGATATGCTGGTCCAGCATCCTTCACAAACGCTGCAACATACCGTTACGGTTCCTCCTTATCACAAAGGACAGCTGAAAGTGAAGCTGGAAGGACCGTCTGGGAATCTGCTGCCGGCAACTGCCGCGGTGGAAATCAAAATGGCCTGGAAACTACCCCATACCCACACCCACTACGTCGATGCAGCGGAGTTGATAGGCGCGGTTAGCCAACTCAGATCGTCGCAGGATATCCAGTTGGAGATGGGGACCTACACTATCCTCGGCAGCGGCAAATAGCCGGTCGATGAATGAGTGAATGGCGCGCGCCGGAATCGTGACCGGCGCGCGCTTTTTTTCAGGGTGGCAGCAGCGCTTCCACCAGAGGTTAGGCCCAGGCACGGACAGGGCATTCAATACATCTGCGATAAAACTTCCCAAGGCAACGCCTTCTTTGCTTGTTTGCCCTTGCACTGTTGCAGTGCAGCCTCCCAGCGCCGGCGTCAGGCCGCAGGAAAGTTCGACAATTCTTTCTCCAAAATAAAATGCAAGGCGGCTACTTGGCGCACATTTGTGCATAATAGCTGGAACTCATTTTTACGCGTGCCTCATCGCTATGAATGAAAAAATCCCAGCAACCGAAACGCACAAGGAATTTCATGGACCTCGTCATTCGTAATGCCGCTCTACCAGATGGCCGGCAAGGCATGGATATCGCCGCTGCCGCAGGGCGGATCGTCGACCTGGGCCGGAATCTGCCGGTAAAAGGACACACCGAGATCGATGCCGCCGGCAAGCTGGTGACGCCGCCTTTCGTAGACGCGCATTTCCATATGGACGCCACGCTCAGCTACGGCCTGCCGCGCGTGAACCAGTCCGGCACCTTGCTGGAAGGGATAGCGTTATGGGGCGAGTTGAAGCCGCTGCTGACACAGGAAGCGCTGGTGCAGCGCGCACTGCAGTATTGCGACTGGGCGGTAGCGCGCGGCTTGCTGGCGATACGCTCGCACGTCGATATCTGCGACGACAGCCTATTGGCGGTGGAGGCGCTGCTGCACGTCAAAAAACAGGTTGCGCCTTACCTGGACCTGCAACTGGTGGCTTTTCCGCAGGACGGCATCTTGCGCAGCGCCACTGCCCTTGCCAATTTGAAGCGAGCGATCGCGATGGGCGTCGACGTGGTCGGCGGCATCCCGCATTTTGAACGCACCATGGCCGACGGCGCGGAGTCGGTGCGGCTGCTATGTGAATACGCGGCCGAGCAGGGCTTGCGGGTGGACATGCACTGCGACGAGTCGGACGACCCCATGTCGCGCCATATCGAAACCCTGGCCTACCACACGCACCGGCTGGGCATGCGGGGCCGGGTGACCGGCTCGCACCTGACTTCGATGCACTCGATGGATAATTACTATGTCAGCAAATTGCTGCCGCTGATGCGCGAGGCCGGCGTTGCCGCCATCGCCAATCCGCTGATCAATATCACCCTGCAAGGGCGGCACGACAGCTATCCGAAGCGGCGCGGCATGACGCGCGTGCCGGAGATGCTGGCCGCCGGCATCCCGGTTGCATTCGGCCAGGATTGCGCGATGGACCCGTGGTATAGCCTCGGTTCCGGCGACATGCTGGAAGTCGCGCACATGGGCCTGCACGTGGCGCAGATGACAGGGCAGGACGCGATGCGCGCCTGCTTCAGGGCGGTGACGGAGACGCCGGCGCAGATACTGGGTTTGCAGGGTTATGGGCTGGAAGTTGGCTGCAATGCCGACATGGTGATACTGGATGCGCAAGATACGATAGAAGCGATACGCTTGCGCGCGGCCAGGCTATTCGTGATTCGGCGCGG
>DATHMC010000327.1:0-4608 GCA_035487495.1 Undibacterium sp. | reverse complement strand
CACTACTATAATAACGACCGCATCAAAATGAAGCTAAAAGGGCTGAGTCCTGTGCAATACAGAACCCAGCCCTTGGCTGCCTAGCAAATTAAACCGTCCAACTAAACGGGGTCAGTTCATACCGGTTGGCGTTTTTGTTTGTAAAACTCGCAGCCCCCGTGTCCGGTCCATTTCCGGTTAAGGCAAGAGAGACTGCTCCCGAGCGCAAGAATGCGCCCAGAAGCCAACTTTTCATGCATTGTTCCGCCAGGAAACATTTAGGCTACTAATTCCATCAGCTTCCCGTATGCGGCCCTATAAACGCTCAACTACGCCTATTTGCGCGGCATCGCCGACCAACACGCAGCCGCGCAAATAGGGATGCGTTCATTTCGTATCAGTCGAGCGTTATACGAAACGCCTTGGCCGCAGCGACGGTGTCCACCGACTCCCGAAGCAGCGTGATCTTCCCGTTCGCAGCGACAAGGCGCCCCGCATAGGACTGCCTATAGATCAGACCCGTCGAGAGTACTTCGGCTTCGACGTCGTACTCACCGAAAACTTGATCCGGAGTCTCAATCAGCAGCCGGATATTCTTGAAACGGAAGTCTGGAACTTTGGACAACAACCCAGCGATAAATTGCTGGATTGCCTCCGGCCCTTGAGCACGTGCCGGAATTCCCAAAGACTGAAGATAAGGAAGTTCAAGTACACCATCAGCAGCGAACAGCGCTGCCGCTGATGCCGGCTCCTGAATCGAAGCGAGATAGGCGTGTAACAGTTCAGTTGCGGTTTTCATGTGAGATCCTCATTAAAAAAATGGATGGAAAGAATCGAGAGTACGATGGTCCGAGACGTGTTTATTTCAGGAAGTCGAGCATCAGCCGCGTCGTCTCTTGCTGCGCCTCTTCCTGCATAAAGTGACCGCTATCCATATGGATGGTGTGTGCGTTCGTCGCTTTTGCTGTCAGCGATGCATTCAGCCATCCATAGCCCGGGCCAGCCAAGCCGAGCACAGGCATGGTCAGCTTCTGGTAGCTCTTCTGATCGGCAATATCTTGCGGGAATGCCTGGTACCACGCGTTCCCTGCGCGGATCGCATCAGCGCTGTTGTAGGCGTTGGCATAGACGGAACGGTCTACTGGTGAGAGCGCGGACTCATCCTTCATCAGGTAGGTAAAGAACCATTCCTGTTCCAGATGCGCGCGACCGGCCAGCATCTTTTCAGGTAAGCCCTTCACTTGATGAAAGGCGAACCACCAGGCGAAGGCGTGGTTCTCGTCGATCTTGTCGCCAAAGGTGTTCAGCGCAGGTACGAGGGGCCAGCTATACAGCCCCTCGTCTGAGTGTGGAACGTCCATCATCACGAGTTTTTCAGTCGATTGTGGATAGTTCGCCGCAAAGCTCCACGCGACTTGCGCGCCGATGTCGTGGCCAGCGATGTAGGCCTTGTCATGGCCGAGCTTCTCCAGCAGTTCGTGGATGTCTTTAGCCATGTTCTTCTTGTCGTAGCCGACAGCAGGCTTGGCCGAACTGCCCATGCCGCGCAGATCGACCACAATCACCTGATAGTGTTGCGCCAATTCCGGCATGATCTTGTGAAAACTCCACCACGTTTCCGGCCAGCCGGGCAGCAGCACCAGCGGCTCGCCCTTGCCGCCGATAACGTAGTGAATGGTGGTGCCGTTCACTTGCGCCGTGGCGTTGCTGAAGCCCGGCAGCGATTTCACCAATGTCGCGTCGGATGTGGATCCTTTGCTGTATTTGACGCTTTGCGCCATGGCGCTGCCCGGCGATGCCAGTGCTGCGGTCACTAAAGCGGCCGCAGAGAGCGTGCGCAGTGCGCAGCCAGTTAAAGTGTTGGTCATGATGATTCTCCTTGTTACAGTTGAGTTGGTAGTAATTTCTACCTGGGTTATGCTCACCTAGGCATCCACCGGCAGCGGGCCGAGCAGCGCCAGGCCGCCCAACAGCATTGCGATACCGCGCTGGCTTGCTGGCTGTGCGGTGGCTAGTGTCGGTGCCTCAGCGTGGATGGACATGGCGACTCCCTCAGGTGGCCGGCACGGCCATGCCGCGCTGCACTGCGGGGCGCTCGCCTATGGTGGTCATCCAACGCCGCAACGCCGGTTTGCTGGCCATGCGATCGCCTAACACATCGCCGAGGAAATTCGTCGCAGTCACGACCCACGGATAGGCCGAGATATCGGCGATGCTGTATTCCTCGCCCGCCAGATAGCTGGATTCAGCCAGGCGCTTGTCCATCACGGTCAGCAGGCGGTCGGCTTCGGCGGTGAATCGCGCGCTGGCTATGGGTGACTTTTCTTTCGAGAATTTTTCGAAAACAGCAAGCTCGCCTAGCATCGGTCCAAGCCCGCCGACCTGCCAGTTAAGCCACTCCAATGTCTTGTAGCGTGCCGCACCGGAGGCCGGCAGAAAACGTCCGTATTTTTCGGCTAGGTAGGTCAGAATCGCGCCGCTCTCGAAGATGGACAGCGGGCCGTCTTCGGTATCGTCGACCAGCGCAGGGATTTTGTTATTCGGCGAGATTGCCAGGAATGCCGGCGAAAACTGCTCGTTCTTGCCGAGGTTGACCGGATGAACTTCATAGGCAAGGCCGAGTTCTTCAAGCAGGATGGAGGCCTTGCGTCCATTGGGCGTAACCCAGGTGTATAAGGTAATCATGGTAACTTTCTTTGGAGTGAGCAAGGCGCCCCGAAAGGTGCCCTACGGAGGCGATCTGCTTAGATCTGTGCCGTGCCGCCATCGACAAACAGCTCGATGCCGTTGATGAAACTGCTGTCATCAGAGGCCAGGAAGGTCGCCGCCTTGGCGATCTCACTTGGCTGACCCAGGCGGCCGATCGGCACCAGGGTTGCGAGATGGGCCAGCAAGCCTTCTTGATGTTCGACCGGAACCAGACCCGCCAAGCCGGGAGTGTGAATCGGGCCGGGGCTGATGGCGTTGACGCGGATGTTGCGTGGTTTCAGTTCAAGCAACCAGGTGCGGGCAAAGTTACGCACCGCCGCTTTGCTGGCGCTATAGACGCTGAAATTTTCTGTACCCTTGACCGACGTGGTCGACGAAGTCAGGATGATCGATCCGCCATCCTTCAGCAGCGGCAAGGCCTTCTGCACGGTGAACAGCGTGCCTTTGACATTGGCGTTGAAGATGCGGTCAAAGTGTTCTTCGGTAACGGCTGCGAGCGGCACCATGTCGCCACCGCCGGCATTGGCAAACACGACGTCGAGGTGACCGGCCTTGGCCTTGATCTCGGCGAACACGCGGTCGAGGTCGTCCAGGCTGGCAACATCGCCACGGATGCCGGTGGCATTGGAGCCGATCAGGGCGACCGCCGCGTCGAGTTCAGGCTGGCGGCGTCCGGTAATGAAGACCGTTGCGCCTTGCGCCGCAAAATCCTGTGCCGAAGCCAGGCCGATGCCGCTGGTGCCGCCAGTGATCAGTGCTACTTTACCTTCGAGTTTCTTGCTCATGATGTTTCTCCTTGTAGAGTGAGGGAGGGCTTTTTTTGCCCGGTCGCAGTTGACGACGAGTTCACTTTACATCCGGAGGATTATTGAATAAAGTAGTCAAATTCGAATACGTTATTCCCCTGAGTGAATAATAGGAGATTGGCATGGATCAACTATTGGCAATACGCGCATTTGCCCGGGTGGTAGAGGTCGGCACCTTCACGAAAGCGGCCGATTCGCTCGAAATGCCCAACGCAACCTTGACCAAACTGGTGCAGGCGCTAGAGGCGCATTTGCGTGTCAAGCTGTTACAGCGGACCACACGCAGGGTGTCGGTCACACCGGAAGGCGCCGCTTATTATGAAAAAACCATGCGGCTGCTGAAGGACCTCGAGGACGTTGACACCAGCTTTGGCGCGGTACAGAGCCGCCCGCGCGGTCACCTGCGGATCGACATGGGCAGTTCTTTGGCCAGCACCATCATCATTCCAGCGCTACCCGAATTCTTTGCGCGCTATCCGGACATCCGCATCGATCTGGGCGTGAGCGACCGGCAGGTCGACCTGGTCGGAGACAGCGTCGATTGCGTGATACGCGGCGGTGTGCTGACCGACATGGCGCTAATTGGCCGCGAGATTGGCAAAGCCTCCTGGGTCACCTGTGCCACGCCTGCATATCTCAAGCAGTACGGCACTCCCGCCCATCCTGACGAACTGGAGAAAAACCACGTCGTGGTGAGTTATCTGTCGGCGCGCACCAACCGGGTGGCTCCGATGAACTTCACGCGTGGCGGAAAGAAGGTGGAAGTGGTCGGCGCCCGCACAGTTGGGGTCAATGAAAGCAATGCCCATTTGGCAGCGGGCCTTGCAGGATTAGGGGTAATCCAGACCTTTGCCTACACGGCTAAGCCTCACATCGATTCAGGTGCGCTAGTGCCTATCCTGGAAGAGTGGCAGCCCTCACCCTACCCGTTTCACGTGGCGTACCCGCCAAACCGATATTTGAGCAACCGCTTGCGGGTATTCATCGATTGGATCGCCGATCGATTTTCGGCGTTGGCATATTGATCCGATAAAAAGTTGCGCCGGTCCATTTCCGGCCTATTTCGGCACTGAACAGCCCACGCCTTCGGTCCAAATAAAGCTCGCCATATCGA
>DATHMC010000326.1:0-14801 GCA_035487495.1 Undibacterium sp. | reverse complement strand
AAGATTTCTCCGGCCTGCATCTCGGTGCTGGCGACAAAGCCGAGTTCTTCCACCGTGCCGTCATTGCGGATCACGCTGTTCCTGCCGCAGCGTCCAGGTGCGCCGCCGGCCATGCCGAACGGCGCATGGATGCGGTTATTCGACAGGATGGACGCCGTCATGTCTTGCAGGAAGCGTATCTTGCGTATGCCGCCGTTGCCGCCATGCCACTTGCCCTTGCCGCCGGAGCCGGGGCTGATCTCGTAACTTTCCAGCCGCACCGGATAGCGCCATTCCAGGATCTCGGGATCGGTCAGACGCGAATTGGTCATATGGGTTTGCACCACGTCGGTACCATTGAAGCCATCGCCGGCGCCGGACCCGCCTGAGATGGTTTCGTAATACTGGTGTTCTTCATTGCCGAAGGTGAAGTTGTTCATCGTGCCCGGCGAAGAGGCCAGCACCCCCAGCGCGCCGTACAGCGCGTTGGTGATGCAGCTGGAAGTCTCCACATTGCCGGATACCACCGCAGCGGGGTAGTGCGGATTCAGCATCGAGCCGGGCGGGATGATCACCTTCAAGGGCTTCAGGCAACCGGCGTTCAGCGGAATCTCGTCGTCGATCAGCGTGCGGAACACATACAACACGGCAGCCATGCAAATCGCGCTCGGCGCATTGAAGTTGTTGTTCAGCTGCGGCGAGGTGCCGCTGAAGTCGATCTCGGCGGAACGCTGCGCGTGGTTGACCCGTATCGCCACCTTGATCACTGCGCCGTTATCCAGCTTGTACTCGTAGCTGCTGTCCTTCAGTGCGGTGATCACGCGGCGCACCGCCTCTTCCGCATTGTCCTGCACGTGCTTCATGTAGGCCTGCACAACTTCCAGCCCGAAATGCTGCACCATCTTCAGCAATTCATCGACACCTTTCTGGTTGGCGGCAATCTGGGCCTGGAAATCGGCCAGGTTCTGGTGGATATTGCGGGCCGGGTATTGGCCGGACGACAGCAGCGCGGTCGCCTCTTTTTCCAGGAACACGCCGGCGCGCACCAGCTGGAAGTTATTGATCAGCACGCCTTCTTCTTCCACCACGGTGCTATTGGCCGGCATTGAGCCCGGCGTGATGCCGCCGATGTCCGCATGATGGCCGCGCGAACCCACATAGAACAGGATGCGGGTTCCCTCCTGGTTGAAGGCGGGCGTGATCACCGTGATGTCCGGCAGATGCGTGCCGCCGTTATACGGGTCGTTCAGCATGTACACGTCGCCCGGCTGCATCTTGCCGGCATTCTCCCGGATGATGGTCTTGATGCTGTCGCCCATCGAGCCCAGGTGCACCGGGATGTGCGGCGCATTGGCGATCAGGTTGCCTTGCTCGTCGAACAGCGCGCAGGAAAAATCCAGCCGCTCCTTGATATTCACCGAGAACGCCGTATTTTGCAGGCGCAGGCCCATTTGTTCGGCGATGCTCATGAACAGGTTGTTGAACACCTCCAGCATCACCGGATCGGCGGTGGTGCCTATCGCCTGCCTTTGCCGGCGCGCTTCCACGCGGGTAAACACCAGGTGGTTCAAAGCGGTCACTTCGGCGCTCCAGCCCGGTTCTATGATGTTGGTCGCGTTTTTCTCGGCGATGATCGCCGGGCCGCGCACCGTGTCGCCGGGGCGCATGTCTTCGCGCAGGTACAAGGCAGTGTCGTGCCACTGGCCGCCGGAGAACAGGCGCACCGTGTCGCTGGCTTGCAGCGCTCCTGCGCGCGCGGGAAGGGTTTCCACAGCTGCCTGGCCTTCGCCCGAGCTGCCTATCGCCTCCACCGAGATTGCCTCTATCACCAGCACCTTGTCCGGCATCAGGAAGGAATAGCGTTTCTTGTAGGCGGTTTCAAATTGCTTGACCATATTCGCCAGCTGGTCCATGCCGACCACGATCACCGAATCGGTGCCGTCATAGCGCAGGTGTACGCGCTGCTTCACCTGCAAGCGATCTGCCGGCACGCCTTGCGCCAGCAGATCGGCGCTGGCTTGCGCGGATAAATGATTCAGCTCGGTTTGCAGTTGCGGCACCGCGCTGCCTTCCAGCGGCAATTCCATCGCCTGCTCGCGCATCGCGGTCTGGTCGGCCAGGCCCATGCCGTAGGCCGACAAGACCCCGGCAAACGGATGTGCGAATACCCTGGTCATGCCCAGCGCATCGGCCACCAGGCAGGCGTGCTGGCCGCCAGCGCCGCCGAAGGTGGTCAGCGTATATTCGGTCACGTCATGGCCGCGCTGCACCGAGATGAACTTGATCGCATTCGCCATGTTGCCAACCGCGATTTCGATGAAACCCTCCGCCACTTCTTCCGGCGAGCTGCGCTTGCCGGTGGCGCGCTCTATCTGCGCCGCCATCTCGGTAAATTTCTGCACCACCGCGTCGCGGTCCAGCGATTGGTCGGCATTCGGCCCGAACACCTTGGGGAAGTAGCGCGGCTGTATCTTGCCCAGCATTACGTTGCAATCGGTGACCGCCAATTGGCCGCCGCGCCGGTAGCTGGCCGGCCCAGGGTTGGCGCCGGCGCTGTCCGGCCCCACCCGATAGCGGGTGCCGTCGAAATGCAGGATGGAGCCGCCGCCGGCGGCGACGGTATGGATGCTCATCATCGGCGCGCGCATGCGCACGCCGGCCACCTGGGTTTCAAACTCGCGTTCGAACTCGCCCGCATAGTGTGAGACGTCGGTGGACGTGCCGCCCATGTCGAAGCCGATGATCTTGTCGAAGCCGGCCGTCTGCGCAGTGCGCACCATGCCGACGATGCCGCCCGCAGGGCCGGAGAGGATGGAGTCCTTGCCCTGGAAGCGGTGCGCATCGGTCAGGCCGCCGTTGCTCTGCATGAAGAACAGCCGCACCCCGGACATCTGCTCGGCCACCTGGTCCACATAGCGCCGCAGTATCGGCGACAGATAGGCATCCACCACCGTGGTATCGCCGCGCGACACCAGTTTCATCATCGGGCTGACTTCATGCGAAATGGATATCTGCGTAAAGCCGATGTCGGCAGCCAGCCTGCCGATGATTTCCTCATGCTGCGTATAGCGGTAGCCGTGCATCAGCACGATAGCCACCGCGCGATAACCCTGTTCATAGACAGAGCGCAGGTCCCGGCCGACCTGTTCCCGGTTCAGCGGCTGGATGATATTGCCATGCGCGTCGATACGCTCGTCGACCTCTACTACCTTTTCGTACAGCAGTTCGGGCAGCGCGATATGGCGGTCAAACAGGCGCGGGCGGTTTTGGTAGGCGATGCGCAAAGCGTCGCGGAAGCCGCGCGTGATCAGCAGCGCGGTCGGATCGCCCTTGCGTTCCAGCAAGGCGTTGGTGGCAACGGTGGTGCCCATCTTGACGGCTTCCACCAGTTCTGGGGAAATCGCCTGGTCGGCCTGCAGGCCCAGCACACGCTTGATGCCGGCCACCGCCGCGTCCTTGTATTGCTCGGGATTCTCGGACAGCAGTTTATGCGTCAGCAACTGTCCGTCCGGACGGCGCGCGACAATGTCGGTGAACGTGCCGCCGCGGTCTATCCAGAATTGCCAGCGCGGGCTGGTTTGCTGCGGTTGACCAATTTGACCATGTTCTTGTTTTACCTGACTCATGACTCCCCCAATTCGCTTAATGTCGTTCACTTGAGAACCGAATCCTCAAAATCTGTCGTTCCCGCGCAGGCGGGAACCTAGTGTCGTTCGATGAAAGCCACTGGATTCCCGCCTGCGCGGGAATGACACGAACCGCCTAATTTTTGCTTTAACTGAAACTGCACAGCATTGCCCCATTCGTGGCATTTTTTTGCTGCGGTGCGGCACATGCGCGGTGCGTGGCTGAACCATTGCTGCACGCTTGAATCGCATTATTAATGACTTCGTATAAATTGAATATATAAATAAATCATCTGTTGTTTATTGAGATAATTTGTTTATAAAACGTTTGAATATTATATTTAAAAAGTCTATTATTCAACTCAAATCAGTGAGCTTATGGCGCTTCTGCAACGTAAGCACCGGTTCAGGCGATACTTTTTATAGGCGGCAATTGATTGAATTGCCGCTGTGTAAAAGTTTCGCGTAAAAATGAAGTACGGTCTGTCAAAAGTTGCGACTATTATATGGGGCGCAATGCTGGTTGAAGAGGCCCTTGTATTTCCGGCCGGCCGTGTCTGCTTGATTGATATGAGACGGCTCTGGGATTGATGTGCGGTAAATGATTGATGTTAAAAAAAGAAGTAATGAAGATATTTATCCGATGTTACTAATAGGGCTTACGCAAATATAAGGAGCCACAGGTCCCACAGCGTCGTCCTCGCGAAAGCGGGGACCCATTGTCGATTTCGGCAAAGAAATGGATTCCCGCTTTCGCGGGAATGACGTGGTGAGTCTGAACTCCCTGTCTGAGATAGTTCTGCGTAAGTCCTAACTACTATAAATGAGGAGAGTTTTATCATGATCATCAAGTCGTTCAAGAAATTCATGCTGCTAGGCGCGGCGCTGGCCTTTAGCGCGTATGCGCACGCGCAACAGGAAATCAAGATAGGCGCGATCTATCCTTTGTCCGGTGCTGCTGCATCTTCCGGCGCAGAGATGAAAAACGCGCTGGAGCTGGCCGCCGACATCATCAACAACGGCGCCAAGGGCATCCCCAATCTGCCGTTTTCCGCCGGCGGCGGTCTGCCTAACCTGAAGGGCGCGAAGATCAAGCTGGTGTTTGCCGATCACCAGGGCAATCCGCAGATCGGCGCCTCCGAAACCGAGCGCCTGATCACGCAGGAAAAAGTGGTGGCAGTCATCGGCGCCTATGCCAGCAACGTCACCGCCACCTCCAGCCAGGTCGCAGAGCGCTACAAGGTCCCTTATCTGAACCCTGAATCCTCATCGGCCACGCTGACCCAGCGCGGCTTCAAATGGTTCTTCCGCACCACCGCGCACGACGACCTGTTTGTGCATAATTTCTTTGAGTTCTTCAAGGAGCTGGAAGCGAAGAAGGGCATCAAGGTCAAGCAGCTGGCCACCTTCAATGAAAACACCTTGTGGGGCAATGAGACCACCAAGCTGGAAGTGAAGCTGGCGGCAGAGCGCGGCTACAACATCGTCAAGACCATTACCTATCCCGCCAAGAGCACCCAGCTGACATCGGAAATCCAGTCGCTGAAGGCCAGCAATCCGCAAGTCGTGATGGAATCCTCCTACCTGGGCGATGCGATCATGGCGATGAAGACCTACAAGGAACTCGGTTTTTCGCCGGACATGATCCTGGCCAACAACGCCGGCTTCACCGACACCGAATTCCGCCGCACCCTGGGCAAGGATTCCGATTATGTGATCACACGCGAAGTCTGGTCGCCGGATCTGGCAAAAAACAATCCGCTGATCAAGCAGGTCAATGACCTGTACAACAGCAAATACAAAGCCGATTTTACCGGCAACTCTTCCCGCACCTTCACCGGCCTGATGACCTTGGCCGATGCGATCAACCGTGCCGCTTCCACCGAGCCGGAGGCAATCCGCAAGGCGCTGGCCGAAACCAATATCCCCGGCAGCAAGATCATCATGCCGTGGAAGGGCATCAAGTTCGACGAGCAGGGGCAGAACGTGTACGGCTCCGGCATCCTGGTGCAGATCATCGACGGCAAGTACAACACCGTGTGGCCGTTCGACATGGCAACCCGCGACATCGTCTGGCCTATGCCTAAGTGGGATGCGCGCAAGTAGAAAAAAAATTGTAGGGTGGGCACCCGTGCCCACGCGGGGATAAATCAAAAATTTAATAAGCCGCGTGGGCACAAAAACGTGCCCACCCTACGCAAAAAAATTTCCGGTTGCAAGATAGAGGCCAGGTTGGGGAGAACATGATGTCCTTGGAAATACTGCTGCAGACCCTGATGTCCGGGGTGTTGATAGGCTTGATCTACGCGCTGGTGGCGATCGGTCTGACGATGATATTCGGTGTGATGGATATCGTGAATTTTTCGCATGGCGAGTTCCTGATGTTCGGCATGTACTCCAGTTTCTGGATGTACTCGCTGTATGCGCTGGACCCCATATTCACCTTGCCGCTGACGGCCTTGTTCCTGTTTGCGGTGGGCGTGATGATCTACAAAGTGGTGATCAGGAAGATCACCAATGCATCGATGCTGTCGCAGATTTTTACCACTTTCGGCCTGATGATCCTGTTCCGCGGGATTGCGCAGTTCTTGTGGAAGCCTGATTTCCGCACCGTGGACCATAGCATCGTCAGCGGCCATGTGTCGATCGCCGGCATACAGATAGGCTCGCCGCAGGTGACCGCCGGCGTCGGCGCCATCCTGGTGACGGCCGGCATCTACCTGTTCCTGACCAGGACCCGCGCCGGCGCCGCGCTGGAGGCAACCGCCGCCGACAAGGAAGCGGCGCAACTGATGGGCATCGATTCGCAAAAAATGTTTGCGCTGGCCTGGGGCATAGGCGCGGCCTGCGCCGGTGTGGCCGGCGCCTTGCTGTCCACCTTCTTCCCCATCTTTCCTGAAGTGGGCGCCAATTTCATCCTGATCGCTTTTGTGGTGGTCAACCTCGGCGGCTTCGGCAGCGTGGTCGGCGCCTTGCTGGCCGGTGTGCTGGTGGGCGTGGTGGAGGTGATGGGCGGCCTGCTGATCGGCCCGCAATACAAGATGGCGCTGGTGCTGGGCTTGTTCCTGGCGGTATTGATGTTCCGCCCGCAGGGTTTGCTGGGCAAGGCTTAAGGAGTCGCAATGAACACACTAGAAAACACAGCGACCGTCGCCATAGAGTCGCCCGCCGCATCCGGCAAGACGGTACGCAGGATGGAGCATATGTTCCAGCCCAAATATCTGCTGCTGGCCGCGGGGCTGATACTCGCCGCGCTGGTGCCGCTGTTTATCAAAGACCCGTCGCACCAGAACCTGGCGATCCTGATCCTGATGGCAGCGCAGCTGGGCGTGTCGTGGAATATCATCGGCGGCTATGCCGGGCAGATATCGCTGGGGCATGCAGCCTTCTACGGCCTGGGCGCCTACACGTCGACCATACTGCTGAGCCTGGGCGGATTGAACCCGTGGCTGGCGATACTGGCCGGCGGCATCCTGGCGGCGCTGATCAGCCTGGTGATAGGCTGGTCCTGCTTCCGTCTGAAAGGGCATTACTTCGCGATGGCAACCATCGCGGTCGCCGAGATCATCCAGATCGTCTTCACCAACTGGGAATACGCAGGCGGGGCAGTGGGCCTGACCATACCGATGGACAAGCAGGGTTGGAGCGTGCTGATTTTTTCCGACAAGGAACCGTACTACTATCTGGCGCTGGGCCTGCTGCTGCTGACCCTGCTGGCCAATTTCCTGATCGAGAGGAGCTACCTGGGCTACTACTTCCGCGCCATCAAGGATGAGCCGGACGCGGCCCGCAGCCTCGGCATCAGCCTCAGCAAATACAAGCAGATCGCCTTTGCCGTCAGCAGCTTCTTCACCGCGATAGGCGGCAGCCTGTACGCGCAGAAGGAATTGTATATCGACCCGGCCTCGGTGTTGCATACCGGCCTGTCGATCAAGATGGCGCTGGTGTCCATCCTGGGCGGCGTCGGCACCCTGTTCGGCCCCATCGTCGGCGCCGGCATACTGACCCTGATAGAAGAGGGCACCCGCATGTTCTTCGGCGGCTCCGGCCGCGGTACCGATCTGATCATCTATGCGGCGCTGATCGTCGTCATCGCGGTGTACTACCCCAGCGGCGTGCTGGGCTGGTTCAGGCAGTTGCTTGCGCGGCGCAAGGCAAAGCTGTCCCAGCAAAACAAGGGGGAACAAGCATGAGCCTGCTGCGAGTAGAGAATGTGACCAAGCGCTTCGGCGGCATCACCGCCAACCAGGACGTGTCCTTCCAGATGGGCGCGGGCCAGATCGTCGGCCTGATAGGGCCGAACGGCGCCGGCAAGACCACGATGTTCAACTGCATCGCCGGCTACGCGCCGCCGACCTCGGGCGACATCTGGCTCAACGACAAGAAAATCTCCGGCTACTCGCCGGAGCAATGCGCGCGCGCCGGCATAGGCCGCACCTTCCAGGTGGCGCGCACCTTCACCAGCATGACGGCGCTGGAGAACGTGATGGTCGGCGCCTTCCTGGGCAACCGCAATGTGGCGAAGGCCAGGCACAGCGCCGCCGAGCTGCTGGATTTTGTGAACCTGGGCCAGTTCCAGGACAAGCCGGCCGGCAGCATGACCATCAGCGAACAGCGCCGGCTGGCGGTAGCGCGTGCACTGGCGGTTAAACCCAAGCTGCTGCTGATGGATGAGGTGATGGCGGGCCTCAATCCGACCGAGGTCAAGGAAACGGTAGAAGTGGTGCTGAAGATACGCGAGCAGGGCATCTCCTGCCTGATCGTCGAGCATGTACTGGAAGGCATCATGCCTATCGCCGATGCGATCGTGGTGCTGGATTACGGCAAGAAGATTGCCGACGGCAAACCGGCCGAGGTATCGAATGATCCCAAGGTGATCGCCGCTTATCTGGGAGATGAATGATGCTGCAGGTACGTAATTTAAAAGTCAGCTATGACGGCGTGCTGGCCTTGTCCAAGGTCGATATCGACGTGCCGAAAGGCAAAATCGTCGCGCTGGTGGGCGGCAACGGCAACGGTAAGTCCACCACGCTGCGCGCGGTGGCAGGGCTGAACGCCGCCGACGACGGCCAGATCACTTTCGACGGCAAGCGCATAGAGAAGGTGCACGCCTGCAAGCGGGTGGGCATGGGCCTGTCGCTGGTGCCAGAGGGGCGGCGCATCTTCGCCCGCCTGACGGTGGAGCGCAACCTGCAGCTGGGCGCGTATACCCGGCAAGACCAGCAGGAAGTGGAAGAGTCGCTGGACAGCATGTACACGCTGTTCCCGATACTAAAGGAAAGGCGGCACCAGGAGGCCGGCACCATGAGCGGCGGCGAGCAGCAGATGCTGGCGATAGGCCGCGGCCTGATGGCCAAGCCCAAGCTGCTGCTGCTGGATGAGCCTTCCTGGGGCATCGCCCCCAAGTTCGTGACCAAGGTGCTGGATACGATACAGCTGGTCAACCAGCAGGGCGTGTCGGTGCTGCTGGTGGAACAAAACCTGCACAAGGCGCTGGCGATTGCGCACTACGGCTATGTGATCCAGACCGGCCGCATCGTGATGGAGGGCAGCGGCCAGGACCTGCTCGGCAATGAAGACGTGCGTAAAGCCTATTTGGGGGTATAGCAATGAATACGGATATGACGACATTGTCCCCGGCGGAGTTGCGCGCCTTGTACCGCAGCGCCGCCTACAGCGGCCCCACCGCAGGCGTGGCGCGCGGCTTCGTGCAAGCCAATATGATGATAGTCCCGCGCGAATTCGCGTTCGACTTCCTGCTGTTCTGCCAGCGCAACCCCAAGCCCTGCCCGCTGGTGGAAGTGCTGGAGCCGGGCCAGTTTGCGCCGACCTGCGCGGACGGCGCCGACCTGCGCACCGACATCCCCGGCTACCGCATCCATGAACACGGCCAGTTCGTAAAAGAGGTGACCGATATCCGCGACTATTGGCGCGACGACCTGGTCAGCTTCCTGCTGGGCTGCAGCTTCTCCTTCGAAAGCGCCTTGATGCAGGCCGGCATCCCGCTGCGCCACGTGCAGCAACAGCGCAATGTGGCGATGTACAAGACCAATATCCCGTGCACGCCGGCGGGCCGCTTCCAGGGCAATATGGTGGTCAGCATGCGGCCGATCAAGAGCAGCGATATCGCCAAGGCGGTGGAAATTTCGGGCCGCTTCCCGCAAGTGCACGGCGCGCCGCTACATATTGGCCATCCGGAACAGATAGGCATTCGCGATTTGGCTCAGCCGGATTTTGGCGAAGCGGTGCAGATCTTGGACGACGAACTGCCGGTATTCTGGGCCTGCGGCGTGACGCCGCAATACATCGCCGAGCTAAGCCGCATCCCGTTTTGCATCACCCATGCGCCGGGGAAGATGTTTGTGACGGATTTGAAAATCTGACAGGCCGATAATTTACCGTAGGGTGCAATGGGGTTTATCTATTGCACCGTCTTATGCTTATTCAATTGATGCAGCTTGAATTTTCTCTGCCAATTCAGTCTACGATAATGCTGATCATCAAGGAACGCGACCAGCTTTTGGCTTTGCGGTATGTCCAGGTAGACCGCGAGCGGTGCAATAGATAAAGCCCATTGCACCCTACGAGCTTAGCTATTAGGAATTGGAGAAGCAATTGAAATCATCTTTCGCCAGCATAGTTGTCGTGATGTCGCAGTTAATTTCCTGCGCTGCATTTGCCGGAACGCCGAATTCATCTGACATATACCGTGTGGTCAGCAAGAGTGCTTACGCCGCACTTGGAAAGCAGCGCGCAGATATCGCCTATCCAAATGAGTTCGTCGCTCAAGCGATAACTGACTTCGTTTCTGGAGTGGGGTCGGAAGATGACAAAATAATTCCTTTGGGCGATGACGTGTATTTTATGTCTGGTTGTCGCCTGAATAGTTGTACGGAGAAGGGTGCTGTCATTGTTGATATGCGTTCAGAACGGCTCTTGGCCGCCGGATTAAGGCATTTCCATTGTTCTGATAATCTACCGGAGGGGCGGCTCACGCTGGAAGAAGAGCAGAACAAAAGGGTAAGCTGCGATTCTCCCGGCACCTTCTCGGCCTACCTTTTCCGCCTAAGCAAAGCCGGTAGCGATCCCAGCGAAGCAGCGCAGCTCGCTCAACTCAGGACGTGGGCTGAGAGAGTCGGTTACCATTCCGAAGAAATCAAGGTGATTAATGTGACTGGCTCTGCGTACGCAACAAACCAGGCTAAGCGGTGAGTTTGGTCCCTGGCAGGGCCGTAGGGGGAGGAGTCCATTCCATTGCTCTACGAGCTGGTTGAACTTTACCCCGAAAGCTTTTGCCTCAAAAAATCAGCAATCTCTTGCTGACCGCGCTCCTCTGCGAATGCCAATGCATCCATATTTTTCATGTATTCACCCGTGTATTTCATGCGAATATCAATGCCGTTTTCAATGAGCAGCTTCACGATGTTTATATGACCACCGTATATCGCACCGAACAACGGATTTTTTTCTGGCTTACTAACATCCAATTCAGCACCGGAAATTATCAAAAAGGCGACAATGTCGATATGCCCATGTGAGGCAGCAAGTCTGAGAGCACCTGAATCGAATGTTCCGCCGAGCGCATTGATGGGTATTCCCAAGGCAAGGAGTTGTTTTACAATGTCAAGGCTGCCAAACGAGGCGGCGACATGCAGCCATGTCCCAAATGGGGTCATCATTTGCAGCAAGTGGGGATTCGCCTCAATTAATTTCATAGTTTGATCGGCGTCGCCTTGCCTTATCGCGCTCCGAATTTCTTTAGCTGTCAGCATATCATTCATGGTTATTTTCGTAGAGTCGCAGCGTGCGAAGTGTTTTATCTAATCTATTATGCCGTTGTCCGGTATCGTAGGGTTGACGAATTTTCGCTAGCCCAGGATATAACTAATGTCCATTTCTCTTCCGAAAGCCAGATGTTGGGTGCAAGACGCTTTAGTCCTATCTACGATACTGGCGGCCTATCCAACTCAACATGTTTGCGAGCGCCAAAGAGCGGTGCAAGAAAAATCCCACTGTCCCCGACGCCCCTGAGTCGCGTCTCTTTGTATCACACAGGCACAGGGGAAGATGTCTTTGACGGATTTGGCGGCTTGACTGTGTAGGCATGGATGCCGGGACTTCCATGCCTCAGCATCAATCACTTATCGGGATATTGCTCTTCTTTTTCAAGCAGAACGAAGTCGCCATCTTCATCTCTCTCGAACCTGCTGCCTATCTCTGCATCTATAAACGGGAGGATACTCGGATCGTAGTTGACTATCGTATTGACGTCGTACACGCCATGATTTTCATTTCTTGACATGTATTCCTGGTCTTCGTCACCGGCGAAAAATCGCCAGCCACTGTCTTGCGCGTTAATGGGCGAATCTCGTGTCATATAGCCGACAAGATTGCCATCAACGACGATTTTATCTGTAGCCAGACATCCTCCAAGTCCAAGCGCAATTGGAGCTATTTCGTGCGCTGATAAAAGAAATTTCTTTTTCATGCTTTCTCCCATTTATTTTTAGTAACCCTCATTTCGGCGCCCACGATTTGAGCGGGGTAACTCAGGCCGATAATTCGCTGGATTTCGATATTCTTTCAAGAATTTTTCTCGTGTAATGTCGTCGTTCATATAGCGGGCATGCAATTCGGCATAGCCATAACCCGGTAAATGACCCATATCCCATTGACCGGATCGATTTTTTGTTCGATCCCAATTTAATTGTATATTTAAATTGGGATCATAGACATTCCCGTCAGGGGAGTTTTTGACTCCGCTAGTCCATACCGTTTCTACTTGATTAGGATGATAGGGTGGTCGATTTCTAGGATTGGCATATGGTTTTCTGGTATCGATTATTTTCGGCGGCGCTAATGCTGGCATGTCTCGCGCACCGGTGAAGGCCATAGGATGGGCAACCGAAGCACGTGCGGTAGCCAAGCCATCCAGAGCTATTCCTAGTTGGGATGCATGGTAAATGTCGCTGTCCGATTTCCCTAGTATCTGAGCTATGCCTGCAGTTATCGCAGGTATGGGGCCTGCCAGCATATTATCTAAGATGGCAGCTTTTATATTTGTCGGCTGCATCAAACTTGCTCGGTACTCTAGTGCATCGGGGCGCACATAATTGAATGCATCCCAGGTATCGGAAACCCGGTCCGATAAAGATTTTTCACTATTCCAGGCGTGGGAAATTTCATTCGTGCGATTAAACGTGCCGGCCTTGATTTTGTCGTCAAAATTGCGCTCGTTTTCCGTTCTATCGCTGTACGGAACATCAATGTCAGGATATTGTGACGTAGGGGCAGGAGGCTCGATATTGCCGGGAGTGCCAGGGACGTTGACAGCGGGTTCCTTCCAAGGAATGGCGCTAAATGTCATCTGCCCGGTATTCTGCTCCGACCACAGATCATTGAAAGTGCCTTTTCTGACCAATTCCTTTGACATCTCGGCCAGGGTGCCGCTCCCTTTCAGCGCGTCATCCAGATTGAATGCGGATGTGCTGCCAGAGTAGTTTTTTTGCCGGGAAGCTTGTTCGTCGCGACTTTCCTGATAGGGAAACATGGCCTTGCCTATCAATCCCTCGCTCAGCGTGTCAACATCCAGGTCTTGTTTCCGTGGGCTATTTGGCGGATCGATCTGATTTTTCGCGATGGCATAGTTTGATTGTTCTTGAGGCAGCAGATCGGGGTCATCGCTTGCTACGCCACCGCCATCATAAATAGCCTTGATCGCCCGGTATTTTTTCAGCAGATTCTCTATGCCCAGCCCGGGGTCCGGCATGGCGGCAACGTCTTCCTCTTCTTTCGGCACGAGATTTCTTAGTATCAAACCCATAGGCTTTCCTTATTCAAAAATTTTCAATGGTTCAGCATGGTGTGAAGGCTGATCAAATGACGAAAATGCGATGTGCCTGCTCCCGGCTTTTTTTGCCGACGCCCCTCGCGTCGTCAGCATGGCTGGCGACAGCTAACACGCTAGTGTTAGCGAGGTTTTGACTTTGCTTCTGTCTTGCTCTTGCTCTTGTTCTTGTTCTTGGCATCGAAGCCCCTTCGCAGGGGCTTGGGACTCGCTTCCAAGCGTCTTGTTGCTCCCACTGTGTAGGCTCAAAAAAAAATGCCGCGGCAGAGGTATGGTAAAAAGCCGCCGGCAGTTGCGGCGTCAGCGAGTGATCGCCTGGAATTTTTGTCGGTTTCATTTTCAGCTTTATGATTAGTGAATGGATGTGCGTCCCGGCAGGGCTTAGGCCTGGTTCGCGCATCCATATTATTCGAGAATGAATAAATATTCAAATAAAAATAGCCCCAAAAGCCAGGCGCCTATACGTTATTGTATAGATTGATTGTTCACTTGTGCCGGGGGCATTACTTGTAGCGGTTTGCAGTGATAGTAACCGCTAACATCCAAGCGGCAGATTTGGATCAGGAGGAGGCGCGGCAAAATTGCTGAAGATTTGTCGATAAATAGTGATTTTTATTGATATTTTTTCGCCAGCTTTTAGAATAAATATATTCGTATCTTCATCAGGAAATCAATTTTTAATTTACCGATCTCAAGGTAATATGTGGTGCAACTTTCTGAGGCTCGGCCGCCAAGGCCGTACGACAATCAACGATATCATCAGGAGACAGCCCCATGTCGGCAACTAAAAGCAAAAGCAAGGCCAGTCTGAGCCAAGCCGCATCATCCGCAACAGCCAGCGCAAGTGCGGTACCGCGCGTGCCCATTGTGTCGTCTGCACACCTGGCGCAGGGGCGCAGTGCAGAACTGAGCGAATTTGAATTCGGCATGATCATCGCCGGCAATGCGTTCAACCGCTGGGCGGTGCGCTGCATGGCGGCGGCCGGCATGAAGGACATGACGATCACCGACGTGCTGGTGCTGCACCACATCAACCATCGCGCGCGCGAAAAGAAGCTGGCCGACATCGCCTTCATCCTGAATATAGAAGACACGCATATCGTCAACTATTCGCTGAAGAAATTGCAGGCGCTGGAGCTGGTGCATACGGAAAAACGCGGCAAGGAAGTTTTGTATTCCACCAACGAGGCGGGCCAGGCCGTGTGCAAGCGCTACTACGATATCCGCGAGCAGGTGCTGGTATCGGGCCTGACCGGCGACGGCACCGAGAGCTTTGAGCTGAGCGAACTGGCGCGTTTCCTGCGGGTCTTGTCCGGCTTGTATGAGCAGGCGGCGAGGGCGGCAACCTC
>DATHMC010000325.1:0-2850 GCA_035487495.1 Undibacterium sp. | reverse complement strand
ATTTTCTTTGCACGAGTTCAGACAAGGATTCGGGATAGCGTCCGGTATCGGCATAGAATTTGTCGATTACATTGCGCGTAGTCTGCAAATTTTCGACAAGCACAATCTCTTTGGTTTTGTCGATGCTCGTAAAGTAGCGCGGTAGCGCAAGGCTCAGCAACAACGCGACGATGGCCAGTACCACCAATAATTCGATTAAAGTAAAACCTCGTCTGGGAAGTCGCTTCATTTCTATCACCATTTCCTGTAGGCGACGCCGTTCAGGCCGATTTTTGAAGATCCGGAATACACGTCGTAGATATCTTCCCCCTCTCTAGGATCATCGGCCTCGCTGGCATAGCAACGCTTTCCCCAGGAATCCGCACCTGAAATCGCAGAATCTGGATGCATCGGGTCACGCGGTATGCGGCGCAGGAAGAACATTTTCTTTTGTTTTGGATCCCGCTGATCCGGCAAGCCTGTGACCAGTGTCTCCAAATTTTTGGGATAGCCATTACTATTCAGGTCCTTTGCAATGCGGCCATCGACATAGGCCCGATGGTATTCGTCTATCCCTTGTCTTATTTCTCTCAATGCGTGCCGTAGTTCCTGCTCGTTACTTCGCTGCACCGTCACCTGAGCAATCGGCACGGTGATGCTGGCAAGCACGCCGAGTATGGCAAGCGAAATCAGTAACTCGATTAGCGTAAAGCCAGAATATGCTTTTGAGGACGAATGTCGCGGGCGAGAGCCAGTGGAGGCAGCAGGCATGGTCGGTATCAGGGAACGATTTTTAGGTTGTAGTGCGAAGAGGCCACCGCACCGATATTGCGCTTTCCGGCGCCGAGCGCCACTGCATTCAAGACTTTGATCTGAGTCGCGTCCGTCGGTGCCAGTGCCCGGAAGGTAAGAATGGCGAGATTGCCGGCGCTGACTGCGGCGCTACCGTCAGTCCGGTGGCTGGAGATCGTAATCTGGTCGGCGCTGAGCTGGCTCTTAAAACTAGTGGTCGCGTTCCCGCGCTTCAAAAACTCTCCTTCGGCGATGTTGACGAATTGCAACTGCTTATTGTCATAGCCTATGGTAATCGGCAATTCAGCCACCGGCTGATTTGAGCGCAGGCTCAAGGCGACGGATACATTTTCTCCCGCTTTGACCTGGGAGGGGCCTAACCAAAACATCTGTAGTGCCGCGTTTGGATCAACCGCGGTCGCGGGATTATTCGTCGTGCCGGCTGCATTGCCGGTGTCGGTGTTTGCCGTGGGAATTGCCGATGGCGCGGCCAGGAGGGCGCCGGGGCCACTTGGCGCCGGTGTGTTTGCGGCGGGTTCTGGGGAAACACTAGGGCGCATATCGGGCTTGTTGCGCAGGTTATTTTCCGTCCCTGCCTGAAACTCGGCCTCTGTCGACAGAGGCCGTTGAATATTGCGAATTAGATGTGGGGTGATCGACAGCACGATTTCTGTCTTCTGCGTGTCGTCGGTGCCATTGCCAAACAATCTGCCCAGGACGGGAAGTTCCCCCACACCCGGCACGCGATTGCCGGAGCGACGTTCTTCATCGTTGATCAATCCGGCTAAGACCTGGGTCTCACCGTTTTTAAGGCGAAGTACCGTGCTCGCTGTGCGGGTGCCAATGCGATATGCAGTCGTACCTGACGGGGTTTTAAGCTGGTCGATGATGTTGCTGACTTCCATGGAGACTTTGATCGCGACCTCATTGTCCATGTACACGGTAGGTTCCACATTCAACTTCAGTCCGACTTCGACGTACTGTACGTTTTCCGAAACGAAACCGGTCGAGGTCGCCGTGGAAGAAATATTTGGCACCTTTTCACCAATCAGGATACTGGCCTTCTCATGGTTGCGGGCCCGAATACGAGGATTCGCCAGCAGATTGGCGTCGCCGTCTTGCAGATTGGCGTTGGCCGTTACGGAGCCAATCTTTGCATTCAGGGTTCTGTTGTTTTGATGGAGCAAGTCGTACAAGCTCAGTTGACTCGTGCTGCCGCCGGCTTCGGTCAAACTGCCCAAGGGCAATGGAGTCAGGCTCAGTGTGCCGGGCCATTGTATGCCCAGTTGCTGTAGCCGCGTGCGCTTGACCTCCAGCACTTCGACCTCAAGCATTACCTCCGGCTCCGCCAAGTCCTGCAAGGCAACCAATTTTTCTGCCATCTTGATTGCGTCCGGGCTATCCCGCATGATGATCAAATTGAGCTTTTCGTCTACCACGATATCGCGGGTTTTTACGATGGTCTTGAGCGTCTCGGCGACCTTTTTCGCCTCGGCATTGGTCAGGTAAAAGGTGCGTACCTTCATTTCCTGGTAATCCTTCAATTTTGCCGGTACATTCGGGTAGATCAGGATCGTGTTGGGATCAAGCACCTGCCGTTCCAGTTGATTGGTCATCAGTGCGAAATGGATGGCAGATTCGATGGTGCTGTTCTTTAAGGAGAGGGAGGTACGTTGTTCGGTCCTGACATCCTTATCGAATATAAAGTTAAGACCGGAGGTGCGTGAAATGATGTCGAACACCTGTTTCAGCGGCGCATCCCGGAACTCTATCGATATTGGCTTTCTGTATGCGGACGATAAAGTGATTTCTGCATTGGCCGCGGCCGTTTTTTCCTTGAGGCTGCGCAGCAGCGCGAGCGCCGGTTCGCTGTCCGGATTCTCTGTGAGGATATCCGTCAGTTTCAGCCTGGCCGACTCCAGATCATTTTTCGCTAATGCGGCATCGGCTTCCTGCTTCAATTTGATATGCCTGTTGTTCGCCTCCATGCGCTGCAATCCGGCGCGGGCGCGTTCATTACCTGGCTCCAGGTTCAAGGCGCGTTGATACAGTGGTTCGGCAGTCTCGCGTTTTCCGGCT
>DATHMC010000324.1:0-3521 GCA_035487495.1 Undibacterium sp. | reverse complement strand
CGGGAAAGGCCCCGCCCCCAGCCTGACATCGCCCAGCTCGCCTTGCTGCATCCGGGCCACGTCATGCTGCAGATTGCCGGCATTCAGCAACAGGTCGCGGGCGCGCTTCACCACCTGCCGGCCTATCGCCGTCAATGCCACGCCGTGCAGGTCGCGGTCGAACAGTTTGCCGCCCAACTCTTCTTCCAGGCTCAGGATGCTGCGGCTCAGGGCCGACTGGGTCAGATGCACTTTTTTGGCAGCCCTGGCAAAATTCAACTCTTCGGCCAACACCACCATGTGCCGCAATTTTCGCAAGTCCATATCTCTGCCCTTAATGAGTAAAAATCATTACTGCGCAAATAATAATGCATTGGACAGCAATACTAATCAAGAGAAAAATGGCCGTGCACGCTGCGTTCGATAGCAAGTGGCAACAATAAATAAAATCGATAACGATAACCGGAGACAAATCCATGAGCGCTGTTTTAAGAGAAGCGAGTCCGCCCGTCACAGAGGCGCAGCGCCTGCTGGCGCTGCAAAAAAATGCTTACCTGGCAGACATGACCCCTTCCCGCTCAGTCCGGCTGGAGAGGCTGGGCAAGTTGAAATCGATGACAGAAAAGCATGCTGACGCCATCGTCGCGGCGATCGCGCAAGACTTCGGGCACCGCTCCGCGCATGAAACACGGCTGGCGGAAATCATGATGAGCCTGTCCGCCATCAAGCACACCATGCGCAGGCTGGGGAAATGGATGAGGCCGAGGCGCGCACCCACGGCCCTGCCGTATCGCCCTGCATACAACCGTATCATGCTGCAACCGCTGGGCGTAGTCGGCATTGTCGCCCCCTGGAACTACCCCTATCAGCTTGCCATCGGCCCGGCGATAGGCGCACTTGCCGCCGGCAACCGCGTGATGATCAAGCCATCGGAACTATGTCCGCGCCTGTCCGAGCTGTTGCAGCGCATCGTCGCCGAAACCTTTGATGAAGATGAAGTCGCCGTGGTGACCGGCGGCGTTGCGGTCGGCCAGGCCTTCACCGAACTGCCCTTTGACCACCTGGTGTTTACCGGATCTACCGCCGTTGGCCGCCTGGTGGCACAAGCCGCCGCCCGCAATCTGACGCCGGTGACCTTGGAGCTGGGCGGAAAATCCCCGGCCATCCTGGATGAGTCCTGCGATATCCGCCACGCGACCACGCGGCTGACACAAGGGAAATTGTTCAACGCAGGCCAGACCTGCATCGCACCGGACTATGTTTTTGTTCCGCAAGACAAGCGCCAAGCCTTCGTCACCGGCATGCAGGATGCGGCAAGAAAAATGTACCCGAGCTACCTGGATAATCCCGACTACACCAGCATCGTGAACGAAAAACATTTTGAACGCCTGCAATCGCTGCTGGACGACGCCCGCCTGAAAGGCGCTCAAATTATTCCGATGGGAACAGCCGCGCCGCTGCAAAACGGCATGGACCACAGAATGACGCCCACCCTGGTATTGGACGTAACCGACGGCATGAAGATCATGCAGGAAGAGATTTTCGGTCCCCTGTTGCCGGTGAAGTTTTATCAGGATCAGACAGAGACAATCCACTATATCAACCGCCATCAGCGGCCGCTGGCGCTGTACTGGTTCGGCACCGATGCCGCCCGGCGCAACCAGGTCCTGCAAAACACCATCTCCGGCGGCGTCACCATTAATGACTGTCTGTGGCATTTCGGCCAGGAAGAGCAGCCTTTCGGCGGCGTGGGCGCCAGCGGCATGGGCGCCTACCACGGCGAACATGGATTCCGTACCTTCAGCAAAGAAAAGCCGGTCTTCTTCCAGAGCAGATTCAGCGGGTTGCCACTGCTGTATCCGCCCTACGGCAAAGTATTTGAAATGATGTTCAAGCTACTCAAAAAAATAGCCTGAAGGCTGCCCATCCCAACGGAGACACTCAATGAACCCTATACAAACCATCTGCATTACCGCCATCTTCTTAGGATTCGGAGTGCTGGAAATTTTGTCCGGCCGCTTCACCAAACTGGGCGCCGCCCGCGACGACTGGAAAATAGAATCCACCATACTGCTGCTCCTGCTGGTGCTGATACAGCCGGGCATCTTTCTAGGCATCAGCTGGCTCGGCCTGCATTACACGCCCCACCTGCAAAATGCGCTGGCCTTCCTGCCGGCCTGGGCCATGTTCCTCGTTTTGCTGGTGGCCGACGACCTGACCCAATACTGGTGGCATCGCATCTCGCACTCTCCCCTGCTGTGGCCGCTGCACCGCGCGCACCATTCTGCCGCCTACATGAGCGTGCGGGTCGTGTACCGGAATAATTTTTTCTACTATGCAATGATGCCCGGCATCTGGATTTCTGCGGTGCTGATCTACCTGGGTTTCGGCAATGTGTATATCGCCTATGTGGTACTGAAGATGGCGGTCATCATCAGCGCGCACAGCGCGGTGAAATGGGATGAGCCGCTGTATAAAATTCGCGCCCTGCATCCGTTGATGTGGGTGCTGGAACGCACGATATCCACGCCGGCGACGCATTACGCACACCATGCGCTCACCAATGAGGACGGCATAGGCCACTACAAGGGTAATTTCGGCAATTTCCTGTTCCTGTGGGACGTGTTGTTCGGCACCGCGCTGATCACCCGCAGGTACCCGTCCAGAGTAGGTCTGCAGGATGACCTCTCGCACGGCAAGGAGCCATGGTCGGCCGAAGTCTTTTTCCCCGTGCTCAAATCCGGGCGCTCGCATTCGGCGCTGGGCAAGGAACGCATTATTGTGGAATGACTTGATACGCGGCCCTGTTGCGCGGCGAGGGCTGCTGCACGATCATTTTATCGTTCTCTGACTCCCATCATGTTTTGACTGCCTAGCCTGGCACCAGCTCCAGTTTCAATTTTTTCCCCAATGCGGCAGCGGCGCTCGATAGCGTCGTCAAGGTCAGGCTGGTGTCTTCGGCATCCAGTAGACGGTTCAGGGCGGCACGGCTAGTATGCATTCTTTCTGCCATCGCTGTCTTGGATAGTTTCTGGCGCTTCATTTCATGTGAAATCTGCCACGCGATCACCCGCTTTACCGCGACGGCATTGACTTCATCGAGAATCCCCTCTTCCTCAAGGAAATCATCAAAACTGCTTCCAATATGGTTCTTGTTCATGGTTTACCCCGCAACTGCTTCAGGCGTTGCCGTGCTGTTTTTAAGTCGTCCTTTGGTGTTGCCTCGGATTTTTTGATAAATCCATGCAGCAACACCATTTGTTTATCGTCAATCGTAAATAGCACTCGTGCGATCCTGTCGGATAACGACACCCTGACCTCCCACAAATCGGTCTCCATCTTGCGTACCAGCGGCATCCCGAGCGGCCAGCCGATTTGCACTGTTTTAATTTCTTCGCCGATGATTTTACGGTCTGCATGAGTGAGATCACGCAACCAGTTCCGCACTGGCTCAGCGCCGGCATCAGTGCGGTAAAAATTCACAATCAAGGTTAGAAGCGGCATATTAAATGTACCAAATTTGATACGAATTAGCAAGAAAT
>DATHMC010000323.1:0-4341 GCA_035487495.1 Undibacterium sp. | reverse complement strand
AGCTGACGATGCCGGTACTGGTCATCTCCGGCGAAAAATCAGGCGGCACTTTCCTGATAGACCAGGTCAAGCTGGTAGCCACGAACGTCGATGGCAAGGTGATTCCCGGTTCCGGCCACTGGCTGTTGGAAGAAGCACCCGAGAAAGTGATCCCCTTGCTGAAGGATTTCATCAATCAAGGCAACGCAGGATAAGCAACGCCAAATAAGCAACGCCAGATAAGAAAGACAAGCAGCAAACCGCCCCCAAGCCTGCCCGCTGACGCCGATCGGCCGGCATACGGCTTGCGGGGCAGCACTATTTTTACCAGATGCCCCGCCCCAGGGCTCCGATCAAAGCTCATCCAACTGGGCAAATCTTGTAGCCAGGAAATCGATCAATTTGCGCACCGACGGCAGCAAGCCCCGCCGAGAAGGAAAGACCGCATGAATGGTGCCCCCTTTGGGTAGCCATTCAGGGATCAGCACAGTCAGCAAGCCCTGCTTCAGCTCCTCCGCGATCATCATCATCGGCAGTTGCACCACACCCACGCCGGCAATTGCCGCCGCCTTCAACGCTATCATGTCGTCAGTCACCATGCGCGGCGTGTGTTGAATCGCAGCAACGGCGCCGTCCGCGCCATCCAGGTGCCATATATGCTGCGGTTGCGGAGACCCCCACTCCAGCGTCGGTAGACCGCTCAAGTCTGCGGGCACCTTTGGCACTGTAAATTTTTTGAACAACGCCGGGCTGGCGGCAACGCACCAGCGCCGCGTACTCAGCACCCGCATGACCAGGTCGCTGTCTTTTAACGGCGGCACGCGCACGCGGATAGCGACATCAACCCCTTCCGCCACCGCATCGACGCTGCGGTTTGTTGCCTCCAGGTGCACAGTGACCAATGGGTTCTCCACCATGAACTGCGCCAGCATGCCACCCACCCGGGTATGCAACAGCGCAATCGGGCAGGTGATGCGAACCACGCCCCTGGGTTCGGCGCGGGTCAGATCGACCGCTTCTTGTGCAGCCTCGGCTTCCACCAGCATCGCCTTGCAATGCGTGTAGTAGCTCTGTCCAATTTCAGTGACAGAAAAATGCCGCGTGGAACGTTGCAGCAGGCGCACCCCCAAGCGCTCTTCCAGCATGCCTATGCGGCGGCTCAACTTGGATTTTGGCACGCCCAGCTCCCGGCTTGCGGGCGCAAATCCCTGATGCTCAACGACACGGGCAAAGTAAAAAAGATCGTTGAGGTCCTGTTGCATGCCATCTCCAGCGTTCTACCAATAGAACACTGAGTATAGATTCTGCCACCTACCGGTGCAACCTGTTCAGACCTAATATCTATTCCATCGCAGAGCGGTATCCACCGCTGCCAACAAGGAGTTAGTCATGAAGAAAGTTCTTGGTGTTTACAGCAGCCCCCGGTCGCACTGGGTCGGCGACGGATTTCCGGTACGCACGCTGTTCTCTCACCATACCCATGAACACCACGTCAGCCCATTTTTGATGCTGGACTACGCTGGGCCAACCCAGTTTCCTCCGGCATCGCGTCCGCGCGGCGTCGGCCAGCATCCGCACCGAGGCTTCGAGACCGTCACCATCGTCTATCAGGGCGAAGTGGAGCATCTGGATTCCACCGGCAGCGGCGGGCTGATCGGCCCGGGCGATGTGCAGTGGATGACCGCCGCCTCCGGCATCCTGCATGAAGAGTTTCACTCGAAGGAGTTTACGCGCAACGGCGGCACGCTGGAGATGGTGCAGTTGTGGGTCAACCTGCCGGCAAAAGACAAGATGTCGCCGCCGAAATACCAGTCGGTGCTGAACCGCGACATCCCCAATTTGCCGTTGCCTGACGATGCGGGCCGGGTGCGCGTGATCGCTGGCCAATTCATGGGCACGCGCGGCCCGACACATACGTTCACGCCTATGGACGTGTGGGACCTGCGCCTGAACCAGGGCAGCACCACCCGGCTTGAGCAGGTCGAAGGCCGCAATACCTTGCTGGTGGTGTTGCGCGGCACCGTACTGGTCAACGGTGACCATGCGGCCCGCGAAGCGCAATTGGTCGTGCTGGGGCGCGACGGCAAGTCGGTGTCGTTTGAGGCCGAAACCGATGCCACCGTCTTGCTGTTGAGCGGAGATGCAATCGACGAGCCGATAGCCGCCTACGGCCCATTCGTGATGAATACGAATGCGGAAATCCAGCAAGCGGTTGTCGATTTCAACAGCGGCCGCTTCGGCCAGATGAGCGCGTGACGCGCAGGCTGCACTTCAGCTAGCAGAAGAGAACCGGGCCCTCGCCGCACGCAGGCGAGGACTCAAGCGGGCATTTTGCCTGCGATGCCGGCGCATTTGCCGTGCAATATCACTACAAGGAGAAACTACATGAGCATCCCGAACAACATCGCCAATTTCAACGGCGCCCGCCCTGTCATCGACCCGAACGACGCCGCCATGCTGCTGATCGACCACCAGAGCGGCCTGTTCCAGACTATTAACGACATGCCGATGCCGAAGCTGCGGGCCCACGCCGCCGCGCTGGCCAAGATGGCGGCGCTGTGCAAGATCCCGGTGATCACTACCGCTTCAGTGCCGCAGGGACCGAACGGACCGCTGATCCCGGAGATCCACGAGAACGCGCCGCACGCCCGCTACGTGGCGCGCAAAGGCGAGATCAACGCCTGGGACAACCCGGACTTTGTTGCCGCCGTCAAGGCCACCGGGCGCAAGACCCTGATCATCGCCGGCACGATCACCAGCGTGTGCATGGCCTTCCCGGCCATCAGCGCGGTGTACGAAGGCTACAAAGTGTTCGCGGTAGTCGACGCCTCCGGCACCTACTCGAAGATGGCGCAAGAGATCACCCTGGCGCGCGTGGTCCAGGCCGGCGTAATACCGATGGACACGGCAGCAGTGGCGTCCGAGCTGCAAAAGACCTGGAACCGCGAGGATGCGTTGCAATGGGCTGAGGTGTACACCAAGATCTTCCCCGAGTATCAATTGCTGATCGAGAGCTACACAAAGGCACAAGAAGTAGCGGCCAAGAACGAGCAACTGGATTCAGCACGCAGCTGAACCCGCAGCACCCAGGACGCCAGGCATCCGCGCGGCGGGACGCGCTCCCGTCGTTTTTCAAGAATACTGAGGCCGCCACCTCAGGACCACAGCGCGTGTTGCGCATCAACACAACGGTTTACTTATAGGAGACCATCATGGCAAGTGAAACCATCCGAGATCCCAGCCAGGACCATCTGCTTACGCCGGCAAATTCGGCATTCATCATCATCGACTACCAGCCGGTACAGGTGAACTCCATCGCCTCGATGGATCGGCAGTTGTTGGTCAACAATATCGTCGGTGCGTCAAAGGCCGCCGTGGCCTACGGCCTGCCCATCGTGCACTCCACTGTCAACGTCAAGACCGGACTCAACAAGCCGCCGATTCCGCAGTTGCAAAGGGCGCTCGAAGGCATCCCGACGTATGACCGCACCACCATCAATTCCTGGGAAGACGTCGAATTCCGCGCCGCCGTCAAAGCGACCGGCCGCAAGAAACTGATCATGACGGCGCTGTGGACCGAGGCCTGCCTGACCTTCCCTGCTCTCGACGCGCTGAAAGAAGGCTACGAAGTGTATGTCGTCGCCGACGCCGTAGGCGGCACCTCGGTGGCAGCGCACGAAGCCGCGCTGCGTCGCATCGAACAGGCCGGCGGCAAGATGATCAGCGTGGTGCAATTATTCTGCGAGCTGCAGCGAGACTGGGCGCGCGCAGCAACGGTCCCGGCATTCATCAAGCTCTTCATAGAAACCGGCGGAACTGCAGGCATCCAGTTCTCCTACGACCAAGGCTAAGACGCCTACCCCATGCCATACCAAGCCGGAGGCAATCCCAGCCTCCGGCGCTCGGCGCTTCGGCGGCCACCGCTTAGGCCGTCGCCGCCCGACACGCAAGCGAGACCATCCGCATGCAGGCGTGCCATTGCGATGATTTTTTTGGCCTCATCCTCGCACCCTTTATTACCCCTTGGGGAACAGACTCGCGCAGATAGCAGCCCGCCATCGTTTGGAATATCTATTTTGAACAACGGCAACCTAAATGCACTCTGTGCGGCACTTTGTGCGCATGAGCGCTTTTGGCCGGAGAGTTGGCGGTCGCGATAGACGGTTGAATCCGCCCCCCAAAGGCGACAGTCGTTATGCTTGAAAGCAGACGTTCGCGCCAGTCAAAACCTCGTCAATAGAAAGCTGCTATTCAACTTTGGTAGGTCGTTAACTTTGGCTGTGTTCGCAACAAATATTGATATTCGTCAGGCTGGATTTTCTTGTACCAGCACCCCTTCTTTGCAGGACACGCCAGAACCAT
>DATHMC010000322.1:0-2487 GCA_035487495.1 Undibacterium sp. | reverse complement strand
GCGGGGCAGATTGCCGGCGCCATGTCCTATAGCCCATCCAGCCTGCCGCAACGCCGCGCGCCCGCATCGCAACAATCCGTGGGCGGCAAGCTGCGCTCGGTCCTGGAGCAGGTAGGCGATTGCGTCTGGGATTGGGACCTGCTCAGCAACGAAGTATTCTTTTCCACGGCCTACAAGCGCGTCCTGGGCTATGCCGACGATGAAATCGGCAACCATCTGGACGACTGGGTCACGCGCCTGCACCCCGACGATGCCCAACAGGCGCTGGAAATGACGCGCGCCTACGTGGCGGGCGAAATTCCGCTGTATGAAAATGAACACCGGATGCGGTGCAGGGACGGCAGCTGGAAATGGCTGCGCGCGCGCGGAACAATGGTGGCGCATACCGGCGACGGCAGGCCGGCGCGCATGATGGGCCTGGTCACCGACATCACGCAGAACCGGCTGCTCAATGAAGAGCTGCAAAAAAGCCATGCGCTGCTGTCCACGTTTTCGCAACAGCTGCCGGGCATTTTTTACCAGTTCCAGTTATTTGCCGACGGCAGCAGCTGCTTCCCCTATGCGAGCCTGGCCATTGCCGACATTTACGAAGTCACGCCGGAACAGGTGCGGCACGACGCGTCTGAAGTTTTCAAGAGAATACATCCAGACGACCTGGAAAACGTGCGTACCGGCATCATGGAATCGGCGCGCCTGCTCGCTCCGTGGCACGACGAGTACCGGGTCAGGCTGAGCACCGGCGAGCGCTGGCTGATGGGAGACGCCAGGCCGGAAAAACTGGCCGACGGCAGCATACTGTGGCACGGATTCATCAGCGACATCAGCAAGCGCAAGCTGGCGGAACAAAAACTGAGCGCCGCGGAGCAGCAGATGCGGCTGGTGCTGAAAGCGTCCAACCAGGGCTTGTACGACTTCAATATCCTGACCGGGGAAGCCAGCGGCAGCCCCGAATACGCACATATGCTGGGCTACGAGCCCGAGGATTTTGCCGATTCAAAAAAATTCTGGCGGGACTTCTGGGAAGAGCGCATACATCCCGACGACATCCCCGCGCTGGAAAAAGCGTACCGCGAGCATTTCGCGGGCGGCACGGGCCGCGATTTCCATGCGGAATTCCGGCAAAAGACCAAGTCGGGCGAGTGGAAATGGATCATGTCGCTGGGCAGCGTGGTGGAATGGAATCACGAAGGCAGGGCCAAGCGCATGCTGGGCACCCATATCGATATTACCGAGCGCAAGAAGGCCGAAGACGAAGCCAGGGCCAACCAGGAACTGCTGCAAGCCAGCAACAAGCGCTACAAGCAGCTGGCGCTGGAACTCGATATCCTGATCTCGAATGCCCCGGTCGGCATCATGTTTGCGAGCGACGGCGTGATTGTGCGCGCCAACAAGGCGCTGGCCGAATTATGCGGCTTTGCGGATGCGCAGGCGATGATAGGCGTGCGCACCAGTTTCCTGTACCAGGACGCCGACGACTACAAGGCATTTACCGCGGTCGCGGCGCCGATGCTGTCGGCCGATGAAGCCGTGGACCTGGAGTGGCGGGTGCGCCGGATTAACGGCGAACCCTTCATGGCGCGTATAGCGGGACGCTCGCTGCCGTCCGAAAATTATGTGCGAGGCGCGGTCTGGATGCTGGAAGACATCACGCTGCAGCACGACATGCTGGATGCGCTGACCACCAGCGAGCGCCGCCTGCAAAGACTGATGAATTCCAGCCTGATAGGCATCGCCCAGGGCGTGGTCACCGGCCACCTGACCGACGTCAATGGCGTATTCATACAATTGTCGGGTTACGCCAGGGAGGAGCTGGTAGGCCAGCGCATCTTCTGGGAAATGCTGTTCTCCGAACATGACCGGCAGACTTGCCAGCAGGCGTATGAAGAGCTGGTCGCCACCGGCACCGTGGCGCCTTTCGAGCTGATGCTGCAACACAAGGACGGCCACAAGATTCCCATCCTGGTCGGCCTGAATTACCTGGAAAGCTCGCGCAATGAATGGGTGGTGTTTGCGATGGACATCAGCGAGCGGCACCGGATCGGCCAACTGAAATCCGAGTTCATCTCCGTCGTCAGCCACGAACTGCGCACGCCGTTGACGTCGATACGCGGTTCGCTGAGCCTGATCGAAGCGGGGGTGGCCGGCGAACTGCCGCCCAAGGCCAGGCACCTGGTCCACATCGCCCATAACAACAGCGTGCGGCTGATAGGCCTGGTCAACGATATCCTGGATATGGACAAGCTGGTCAGCGGCAAGATGAGCTTCAAGTCGGAACTGCTGAACCTGGCGCATGTGCTGGAAAATGCGATAGAAGCGAACCTGGCCTATGCCGCTTCGCTGAAGGTCCGCTTGCAATTCGGCGAACACCCGGCCAGCGCGCTGGTCCATGCAGACAATGCCAGGCTGATGCAGGTGATGGCCAACCTGCTGTCCAATGCCGCCAAATTCTCTGCCGACGGCGATACGGTGCGCATCTGCATACGGCGG
>DATHMC010000321.1:0-9434 GCA_035487495.1 Undibacterium sp. | reverse complement strand
TTCGTGCTCGCCAAGGCCGAAAGTGCGTTCTCGCGGGCGGCAAAAATCGAGGACACCACGATCGGCTGGCGCTTCGTCAATGCGTTGATGAAGGCGAAATACGGCATCGACTCCATGCCTGAAACCGCGGAAAACGTTGCCGATGAATTCAAGATCAGCCGGGCCGATCAGGATGCGCTCGCGGTGCGCAGCCAGCAGCGCTGGGCCAGTGCGAATGCCGCAGGTTTTTTCTCTGGCGAAATCGTACCAGTCATCCTGCCGCAAAAAAAAGGCGATCCCAAGGTCTTTGCCGCCGATGAACACCCGCGCCCGGAGACTTCACTGGACATGCTGGCAAAGCTCAAGGGCGTAGTGCGTCCGGATGGCACCGTCACGGCGGGCAATGCGTCCGGCGTCAATGACGGCGCCTGCGCGATCCTGCTGGCGTCCGCTGCCGCTGCGGAACGCAACGGCCTCAAGCCGCGGGCTCGCGTGCTGGGCATGGCTACCGCCGGCCTGTCGCCGCGCATTATGGGCTTCGGCCCGTCGCCTGCGTCGAAGAAGGTGCTGGCGCAGACGGGCCTGAAATTGTCGCAAATGGACGTGATCGAGCTCAATGAAGCGTTCGCCGCGCAGGCGCTGGCGGTGACGCGTGACCTCGGTTTGCCGGACGACGCCGCGCATGTGAATGCAAATGGAGGCGCCATTGCGATCGGTCATCCGCTCGGCGCCTCCGGTGCGCGCTTGGTAATCACTGCATTGAACCAGTTGGATTGCACCAATGGCCGCTATGCACTGTGCACGATGTGCATCGGCGTTGGCCAGGGTATCGCATTGATTATGGAGCGCGTGTAAATTGAATGCTTATTATAGTAAGCAATTGATAAATAACATTTTTTCTTAAGATCGAAAACTGGCGAGCCGTTGCAGTTCTCGTAAATTCGAACCTCATACCTTCCATCGCCATTTCAGATGCCCGCATTGCGGGCATTCTCATTTGCGGAGGGGGAGCAACGGGAGGGACCGCTTGCAAGCGATTCGGCGGCCTGCAGGCTGATCTATTATCGTTTACCCTATTTTGACATTCAGCTGCGTCGTTCCACTGGAATTACTGCAAACACGGTCACGACCACTGTTCTTGGCCGCATACAGCTCCTTGTCGGCAGCCTGCACCAAATGAAGGGGCTGATCGACGTTTCGAACAGGGGAAAATGCATCGACGCCGGCGCTGATGGTAACCACGCCAGCCGGATTGCCCGCGTGCGCAATCTCCAGATTGTGTATTTCTAGACGGATTTTTTCGGCAACTGCCATGGCTCCTGCGACGTCGGCGCCGGGCAATAATACGCAAAGCTCTTCTCCTCCGTAGCGAGCGGCCAAGTCTCCTGGCCGGTTTTGACCAGTTTTGACAATCTTGCTTATTTTTCTCAAGCATTCATCCCCGGCAGCGTGGCCATAGATATCGTTGTATCTTTTGAAGTGATCGACATCGATCATGATTAAGGCAAGTGAGCTGGCGTTTCGTGTCGCGCGGCTAAATTCTTCGCTCAGTGCGGTGTCGAAGTGGCGACGATTGGCGAGTTCGGTGAGGCCGTCTTGCAGCGATAGCCTTTCAAGGGTCTGGTTAAGTACCTGCATGGCATCTCGTGTCCGAACGATTTCAGCCTCGGCATCCAAACGCAGTTTGATTTGACGGATAAGGGGAAATCCCAGCGAGCCGAGTACGACAAGGAGTGCTGCCACGCCTGCTGAATGGAGGTAGGTGTCGGCCCACCAGTCGGCTAGCACTTCACTTTCTGACAATGCCGCAGCGACAAATAACGGGTACTTATCCAGATGCCGAAAGCTGTTTTGTCGCCTCACTCCATCCTGGGCAGATGCTACGGTGAATGCACCAGATGTTTTTTTGGATGCATTGTCGCGAAAAAGAGGAGTGTCCACCATGCTCTTGCCGATGGAATCGGCAAGGAGTGGGCGGCGGGTTAGCAAGATGCCGCGATCCGATACAAGGACTATCGAACCGGCGTTGCCAATATTAAAGCTGTCGTAAAATTTATTGAAATAATCTATGTTGATCGTCGCCAATGCAACTCCGCCGAAACTGCCGTCAGCGTTATCGATTCTGCGCGAGACAGTCAATATCCACGCGCCAGTGGAGCGGCTACGTATGGGAGGCCCAATATATGGATTGGGATCTCGATGGCTACGATGATAGATGAAATAATCCCGATCAGAATTATTGGCGTTGGCCGGAACGGATGGCTGCGAATTGGCGAGCCATTTTCCGCTTTCATCATAGACGAACAGTCCATTGAGTTGAGATAGCTCAGAAACGCGCCGCACCAGCAGTTTATGGAGGCGATCCAGGGCTGCTGGGCTGGTGCCATCGGATTGAATCCGTTCTGATAGACCGATGAGGGCGGTATCCGCCTCTTTAATTGTATCGTCGGCATGCTGGGCAATGGCACGTGCCATATTCGCTGTCGCTACCTCCGTCTCACGCAACTGTACTTTTCTGGCGGTCCAGCTTCGCCATCCGTCAATGAAAACCAGCGAGGCGCATACGAGAACCACAAAGCCCACCGCAAGTGACGTGATCGATATTCGTTTACTGATGAGGCCGAAACGGTGAGGAGGCGGGCTCTGAGAGATCATGGATTCAATTCTAGGTAGGTTCTGCAGAGAGCGACAAAAACGTCATCTGATCTTGCCAATCGTTGGTTTCTTGACCAAAAATTCCCAAGATCATTTTCAATAGTGTTTATTATACAAGGTACAAGCTTGCTCACAGGTAAATTATTATTTCCCTCCTGCAAGTTTGACGGCGGTGAAATTTCGCTTGAAGCAGTCACTTTTCGCTTGGCTCGCAGTCATCACCATCTTTCGAGTTCTTGCTTGAAGGGCTCGCCAGGTGATGGCCAATCCACGTCGAGCGCGTAGGCTTATTTGCTTCCAGGCGCGTCAAAAGCATGATGCGTTAACCCACATTCGCTGGCCATCCACGATCCACAACATCCCACACAAGTGACCATAGTGTTGTATGATTTTCATGGCATTCAAAAATGGCAAGAATTTGATCGGTTACAGGTTGGCCATGTAGTGCCGACAAACAACTTGCGACGGTTTGGCAAGGCTGCTGCCGCAGCTAGCTGCCAGCGCTGAGCGCGATTGGGCAAGCAAGGAAATTCTCGATTAAAGCAAAAAATTTCGCAGCGCCGCATGAAAGGGAAACCATGGGAAAAAGCGCAAGTGATGGGACCGACAGACCTGGCGGCTGGCCCCTGAAAATTGAACTTGCCCTGGCCGGAACGCTGATCTTCGTGTTTGGCATTTGCATGTTGTCCTGGTTTGTGGTGGAGGGGTTGCGCAAGGATTTTGAACAAGTGGTGGCGGTAGAGCAGGCTACTGCTTCCGGTTATGTGGCGCGTACCGTCGATCGTGAACTGGGCCAGCGGGTGAAGGCGTTGCAGATGATCGCCGACCACGCGGGTGAATTGCTAAAGAGCGATCCTGGGCGGCTGCAGGGCTATCTTGACGACAAGCCGGTGACGATGCAAATCTTCAGCCGCGATATATTTGTCATTTCCAAACAGGGTGTGCGGGTTGCCGAGGCGCCGGAACGCGGTTTTGTCGGCACCAGCTATATCGATTCGACCTACTTCAAGGAAGTCATGGCAACGGGCAAGCCCGTCATTAAACCGACCTTCGGGCGTTTTGCCAAACAGCCTGTGCTGGTGGTGGCCGTTCCGCTGTTCGGACCGGATGGATCCATCGACGGCGTTCTCTGCGGCTCAGAACTGATAGACGCAGGCAGCCCTTTCTATTTTGCCGGGGGGATGCGCAACGGCGAAACGGGCGGCTTTCATCTAGTCTCCCGCAAGGAGGGCGTCATCGTCGCGAGCACCGACCCAGGCCGTGTCTTGCAGCCGGTGCCGCCAAAGGGCAAGAATTCTTTATTTGACCGGCGCATGCAGGGTTATGTGGGGCCTGGGGTGACGGTTGATTCTACTGGAACCGAGGTTTTGAGCACGGCTGCCAGAGCCGCAATGGCGGATTGGCTTGTCATCGCTTATCTGCCGACGGCCGAGGCCTTCGTTCCGGTACGTGGCGCGGCAACCCGCATTTATGTCGGTGCGATAGGTATTTCCTTGTTCGGCGGCTTGCTGATTTGGCTGCTCGTCCGGCGCAAACTGGCGCCGTTGGAATATGCCGCTGCGCAGATGGGCATGTCGGGCAGCGGCGAAAATGCCATGGCGCCGCTGCCGGTCACCGGCAGCAGCGAAATTCGCCTGCTGCTGGGTAATTTCAACCGGCTCCAGGCTTACGTACAGAGCCAGCAGGATGTTATCTGCAGCGAGCGTGACCAGCTCGAAAAAACCACGGCTGAGCGCGAAGAGGCGGTGGAAGCGTTGCGTCAGAGCGACTCCAATTTCCGCAGCATGCTGGATTCCATGCTGGAAGGTTGCCAGATCGTGGGTTTTGATTGGCGCTATCGCTACATCAACGATGCTGCGCAAAGGCAAAATGGCGTGCCCTCTGAAACCTTGTTAGGGCGGTTGGTGATGGAGTGCTGGCCCGGATTTGCGGAGACGGAGATCTTTGCGCTCGAAAAGGATTGCATGGAGCTGCGGACGATGCAGAGCGGGCAATTCGAATTCACCTACCCAGACGGCCGCAAGGGCTGGTTCCGGGTGATTATTCAACCCATTCCGGAGGGGATAGTGATCTTCTCCGACGATATCAGCGAGCGCATACAGGCCGACGCCGACCTGAGAATCGCTGCCGCGGCTTTCGATTCGCAAGAAGGCATGGTGGTGACCGACGCAAACGACGTCATTCTGCGGGTCAACCGCGCGTTTACCGAAATTACGGGCTATGCGGTAGAGGATGCGGTCGGCAAAACGCCGCAGCTGTTTCAGTCCGACGCTCATAGCGAAGACGATTATCGCGCCAGGTCGGAGGTCATCGATCGTACCGGAAGCTGGCAGGGCGAAGTCTGGAGCAAGCGCAAGAATGGCGAGACGTATCCCCAATGGCTCACAATCTCGGCGGTGACAGGCAGCAGCGGCGCCGTTACCCATTATGTTCATACCCTGTCCGACATTTCGGAAAGAAAGAGGGCGGCGGACAAGATCCAGGAGCTTGCTTTCTTCGATCAGCTCACCGGACTGCCCAACCGCAGACTGTTGCTGGACCGCTTGAAGCAGGCGATGACGGCGGCGCTTCGGAGCGGCAGTTTTGGTGCGTTGATGTTTATCGATCTTGATGACTTCAAGGCGCTCAACGACACGCTAGGCCATGACATGGGAGATTCGCTGCTCAAGCAGGCAGCCCAGCGGCTGACGGCATGCGTGCGCGAAGGCGACACGGTGGCGCGGCTTGGGGGCGACGAATTCGTGGTTGTGCTGGCCGGATTGGGCGTAAGCGAAAGGGATGCAGTCGCCAGCACCGAAAAGGTGGTCGGCAAAATTCTCGCCGTGCTCCGCAATATGTTCGAGCTGGGCGATGCTTCCCACCAGAGCACGGCGAGTATCGGCATCACGCTGTTCTGCGGGCAACCCGTTACCATTGACGAACTGATGAAGCAGGCCGATCTTGCCATGTACAGATCAAAGAGCGCGGGGCGCAACGCATTCCGCTTCTTCGATCCTGCCATGCAGACCGCTGCCGTGCAGCGGGTTGTACTGGCAACCGATTTGCGCAAGGCCATCGATGGGGATCAGTTTCTGCTGCATTACCAGGCGCAGGTGATTGACGGGGGCAGCATCATAGGCGCTGAAGTGCTGGTGCGTTGGCAGCATCCCCAGCGTGGGCTGGTGTCGCCTGCAGAATTCATCCCGCTCGCAGAAGAAACCGGCCTTATCCTGCCTTTGGGGTTTTGGGTGCTGGAGACTGCCTGCGTCCAACTGGCGAAATGGGCCGCGCGGCCGGAGATGGCGCACCTGACAATTGCCGTGAATGTCAGCGCCCGTCAATTCGGCAAGTCGGATTTTGTGGATCACGTGCTGACGATCCTGAAAAAAACAGGAGCCAATGCAAATCGGCTGAAGCTTGAATTGACTGAGACCCTGCTGGTGGATAATGTACAAGATACTATCGAAAAAATGTTTGCCTTGAAGGCCAAGGGGGTGGGTTTTTCGCTCGACGATTTTGGCACCGGCTACTCCTCCTTGTCTTATCTGAAGAGATTGCCTCTGGACCAGTTGAAGATCGACCAGTCATTTGTGCGGGATGTGCTGATTGATCCGAACGATGCGGCAATTGCCAGGACCATTGTTGCGCTTGCCCAGAGCCTGGGCTTGGGCGTCATCGCAGAAGGCGTTGAAACCGAAGCCCAACGCGACTTTCTGGCCGCCGCCGGCTGTCATTGCTATCAAGGTTATTTCTTCAGCCGGCCGCTTGCCCTCGATGGTTTTGAGAGACTGGCGCTGGGGGCGGCTTATGAGAGCGTGCCTAATTGATATAAATGGATTTGAGGCCCCAATTTGGGGCTTGCTCTATTTGACAGCTCGATGAGTCGTTCGGTAAAGAGGCGGAACCTGCTAAATTTATGCTTGGAGTCTTGCAGAATCGAAGATTTATCCCGACGGATTCTTAAAAATCATCGTCAAGAAAGGCGCATCCATAGGGGCGAACGCCACTATTCTGAGCGGAATAACTATTGGCGAGAACGCGATGATAGGTGTCGGAAGTGTCGTCACGAAGAATGTCCCCGCCGGGGAGTTATGGTTTGGCAATTCAGCGAAAAAGCAAGGACTTGCCCCATTAAGAGATGCCTCATCCGGCATTGGATAAAAATTGGCAATCGCCAGGGGTATCGCAATAACAGCGGGTGCACGGAGTGTTTGAGGAGGCCCGTCGAACGGGTTTTACTATAAAAATTGGGAGGTATTCATGCAGATAAAACTTGCAGCCGTGATGGTTGCCAATCAGGATCAGGCGCTTGAATTTTACACAAATGTCCTGGGCTTTGTGAAGGTGGCGGATATCCCGATGGGGCCGTTCCGCTGGTTGACGGTCACATCGCCGGAAGGTGTGGACGGCGTTGAACTGGTGCTGGAGCCCATGGGGTTTGCTCCTGCACAAGCGTATCAGCAAGCCATGTTTGATGCAGGGATTCCGGCCACCGCGTTTATCTCGAAAGACATCCATGCCGAATATAGCCGGCTCAAGGGACGGGGTGTGGTTTTTCGCGGCGAGCCGGTGAGTATGGGACCGATTACTGCGGCGCTGTTTGAGGATACCTGCGGCAATCTGATTAACCTGGTGCAGCCGCCAGCCTGAAATTGTCTGCGGTGCGGGTGACGCGATCACTGCCGATGTACTTGCCTAGGCCACAGCGAAGTGCATTGCCGCTGTCAATGAAACCCCTTGTTTTCAATTGGGATATTTGTTTCATTTTCTGATATCCGAAACAATTTGTTACCGCAATTTTTCGTAGCGATTTATTTGGTATAGTCGGTTTCTTTTTATATGCCTATTGGATCGTGATGAACCCATTCGACAAGGCTAAAGCCAAATACGAAGAGCAACAAAAGCAAAGAAATACCGAGCGGCAATCTGCAGCAAAAGCTGCCGAGGCGGCAAATCTGGCGTTTGTAGAAAAGTTTGAGTCGGTACTCGATAGACTGGAGAAATTATTCAAGCCGTCGATGGACGGCCTGATCAACGCGGGCTATCAGCCCATTATTGAACGCAAAATGACGCCGTCCACGATGGTGGAGGCGACGCTGGTTTTTACCTCAAACGAGATTGATCCCGCTTATGGCTATCCCAACCAATACAGGATATCGGTAGCGGTGCGGGGCAATTATTCAACGCAGATCGGTTGCGAACTGGGGCGAGGGGATCCAGGCGAGCAGGATCCGCGGCTGGTGAGAAGACACTTGATACGGCCGGTTGCCTTGCCCCCTTTTAAACAGGATGAATTTGAAGCCAGTTTTATTGAAAAGCTGGAGCGTATTTTTACCAAGATAGTGCAATTGGAGCCGCCCAGAAAAAAAGAGTCCGGCTGATACCGTAAATGCGCAACTATAAACTCCATACCTCATAGACTTCTCTTTTTCCAAGCAGCCAGGCGCGGCGGAATGGCCCTTTGATGGCGTTGAACCAAGGTTGTATTGCGGCAAGTATTTCATGGTCCGCTGTCATCGTGCGGCCATTGGTGTAACAGATTAGTTCTACAGGGCAATCTGCCCGGTAAGTCTTGTTCAATTTTTTGCGGACGATTCTGGTTGAGGGATCTGAAGCGACCGCTTCCGTCGCTTCGCTGCCGATAATCGAATAGGCAATATTGGCGGCAAGCATGGGGTCGCATATCTCAACCAGTTCAAATGCCACCTTGCCTTCGCCGTCCAGCGTGCAAAGTATGTCAGGCTCAGAATCGCCGCAGCGTTTTTCTATTGTGGTATCGACGACAGGCAATCCGGTTCTCTGCGCGAAATCGCGAAACATGGTCAGCTCTACCACACCTTTGTCTTGCTCTGTTCTCACACTTTGCCCCGTTTATAGATAAGGAAATCCGAATATGCGATGCATTGGAGTAGATCCACAGTACCACGCATTAACAGTTTAGTCGCCGCCGAAATAAAAAACCGTCGTAACGGGTTTTCGCCAGTCAACAGGCTTGAACGCCACGGGCGTGAACCCAGCCTCATTCCGATTGCCGCTGATGCCCTAGGGCTGGATTTGCGATGCCAGCAAACGAGGCGGATGTGGCCCAATCGCAGATGATTTCGTTACATCCCGGCGGCAGCCTTGATTAAGTTGCAGTCCGGCAGCAGCTGCGGAATTGTTTCCCCTATCAAGCTCTTCGACAGGCTTTCCAAAAGCAGCAGTTATCATGCCAGCCATCGGTAAATGGTCTTTAAATCAATAGCTTGCCATAATAATTTTTGCTTGCCCATTTGGCTTGTAAATTTCATCGACAAAGAGAATTGGTAGCGGATTTTACTTTCCAGGCCCCTGGCTTGATTGCTGTTGTGGTCTGCGTATGGCAACTGTGCGACTGCCAAAACAAGCTATAATTCTGCGTAGTTGCAATAACGAAATTAGGGGCTGCTGGCGAGAGTGGCTAGGTTCGTTGTAGAGACACAATGCCTGCTTCCGTCCTTGTCATGTTGGTTCCATGAAATCCTTGCCCGCTGCTCTTCAACTCCTTCTTTGCCTTATTCTTGCCCCCTATGCTCGCCGCTTCAGGCCCTACTCGTCCCACAGCCAGCCCTGTTTATAGGCCGATGCTGAATATCACATCAATCAAGGCGTAAATACATGCTCATGTCGTCAATTGGAAAAACACTGGATACCGTCAAGTATCTGGTTTTATGCAGTCTGCTGCTGGCCGGCTGCAAGAGCGTTGAGGTGCCGTCGGCGCCGGTAGCGACGGCTCCGGTTCCCGTCGTTAAACAGCCGCGTAGCATCAAGATAGGCCTGGCTCTCGGTGGCGGGGCCGCGCG
>DATHMC010000320.1:0-24338 GCA_035487495.1 Undibacterium sp. | reverse complement strand
CTGCAGTGGAGCTTCTTCAGCGATCAGCTCAAACCGCACATCCGCTACGTGGACAGTTACGGCTGGAGCAACTACGACAACGCGAGCTTCAAGGGCGACTGCCGCGAAGTCATCGACAAGAAAAAGCCGCTGGCACAGGATAAATAGGGCCGGCGCCCGATGCGGCCGCCGACGCCATCACACCAGGCTTCCCAGCAGCACTGCGATCGCCAAGGCGATGCATACGGAATACACATTAAACAGGAATGCCGCGCGCAGGATTTGCGGAGTCCAGCGGCCGCCGTATACCTGCCGCAGTGCGACCACAAAATAGGCGGCAAAGGCAGCCGCCAGCACCCCGCCGGGAATGAAAGGCAGCAGCGACAGCATGAACATCAAAAATGCAAAAGCGTGCACATGCAAGACAAATACCAGATGCACGCCATATACCATGCGGCGGCGGAAATAGATCAGCCATAGCAGGAATGCAAAAATCGGCATCAGGCCGAAAACTGCATACGGCAGCCTGTGCATCGCCTCCTTTTGCAACTGCGCCAGGGTCTCGGCGGGGCGGGCCTTGTAATCCTCCTGAAGCTGATTCAAGCGCTCGCCCCAGGCATTGACGGCGGCAATGTCGCTCATCGCGGTTGTTCCATGCGGCGCTTGTGCCTTGCGGGCCTCGGCAGCCAGCTCCTTTGCCCTCGCTTCCCGGTCTGCAGCCAGTTCTTGCTCGCGCTCAGCCCTGTCCTGCGCCGATTCGCCATCGATGGCGGCGGCCTTGCCGCCCTCTTTCTGACTCAAGGCATCCAGCCCAGTGCCCAGGCTATTCCCGACTTCCTGCTTGACGATCTGAACCGCGTTCGGCGGTGCGCCGTTGCCGGCCCCGGAGATATTAATGGCGGAGCCAAACAAGCCCAGCAGCACAAAGAAAAGAAAACTGATCGTCAGATACAGCTGCAATGGCTTGATGTAGCGCTGCCGCCGGCCCGCCACATATTCTGTCGTCAGGCGTCCGGGACGGCTGAGCAGCATCCACAGCGTGCGGGTCAGCGTACCTTCCAGCGCGACATAGTGGTGCAGGTATTCGTGGACAAATTCAAATAAGCTAGGCGTTTCTATATGCGTCTTCTGGCCGCAGGCAGGGCAGAAATTTTCCGGCGCGGGATGGCCGCAGTTGGCGCAATGCCCGGCTTGGTGCGGAGAGCTTGAAGTCATGCGATCTCTATCAGGAGGAGGCGGCAAAAATAATTCGAATTGCGATAGTACAAGTGTTTTTTAAGCAAGCCAATGAAAAACACTGAAAACAGCCGGCCGTGCCGGCATACTGTGGCGATTTGCAAGAATTGCATCTGCAACAGTTTCTCCCTTACACTGGCGGTATGCCTCGCTTCCGTCCCCCTACCATCACGCTCAGCGACCAGCACCATGCGGCTGCAGTGCTAGGCGGTGCGTGGCTGGTTTGCACCATGACCGAAGAAGACGTCATGCCCAGGCTGAGCGCCGGCTTGCAGCAAACCGCAGCGCATGCGGACCTGCATTGGGACCTGTCGCAAATAACCGCGCTGGATACCATAGGCGCGCAGATGCTATGGCGCGCCTGGGATAAAAGACGCCCGCGACACCTGGTATTGCGGCCTGAACACGAAGGGCTGTTCGCGCGCCTGGAGCAAGTCAGCGCCCTGCCCATCCCGCGCGCGCCCAAACCCAGGCTGACCCGCGTGATGCTGCTGGGCCGGGTCATGCTGAGCTTTTTTGAGCACCTGTATGATTTTGTCGGCCTGCTCGGCCAACTGGCCCTCGACCTGCTGCGATTTGCGCGCCACCCGCTGCGCGGCCCGTGGAAAGAAATTTCCTCCAATATCTACCGCACCGGCTTCCAGGCCCTGGGCATTACCGCGCTGGTCGGCGCGCTGATCGGCGTGGTGCTGTCGTATTTGTCGTCCAATCAGTTGCGCAATTTCGGCGGCGATGTCTACCTGGTGAATATCCTGGGCATGGGCATCATCCGCGAACTGGGCCCCATGCTGGCAGCGATCCTGGTCGCGGGCCGCTCCGGCTCGGCGATCACCGCGCAACTGGGCGTGATGCGCGTCACCGAAGAGCTGGACGCGATGACCGTCATGGGAATTCCGCAGGGCTACCGGCTGATCATGCCCAAAGTGGTGGCCCTGGCGATTGCCATGCCCTTGCTGGTGATCTGGACCGATGCGATGGCCCTGTTGGGCGGCATGCTGGCGGCCCAGGCCCAACTGGACATGTCGCCGGCGTTTTTTTTGAACAAATTGCCGGAAGCTGTCGCACTCTCCAATTACTGGCTGGGCCTGGGCAAGGGCGTCGTGTTCGGCATCCTGATCGCGCTGGTGGCTTGCCAGTTCGGCCTGCGCATACAGCCGAATACCGAGAGTCTGGGCCAGGGCACCACCAGTTCGGTGGTGATTTCGATTACCGTCGTGATACTCGCAGATGCCGTGTTTGCCGTCATATTCAGCAATATAGGCTACTGATGACAGACGCCGCCATCATCGATATCCAGAACTTGCGCACCCAGTTTGGCCGCGCCGTGGTGCACGACAATTTGAATTTACAGGTGCGCCAGGGCGAAATCCTGTCCATCGTCGGCGGCTCGGGCTCAGGCAAGACGGTGTTGCTGCGGCAGATGTTGGGGCTGGAAGTGCCGAAAAGGGGTACCATCAAAATACTGGGCGAAGACATCCATTCCAGGCAGGCCAAGCATATCCAATACCTGCGCAAGCGCTCGGGGATGTTGTTCCAGCATGGGGCACTGTATTCGGCGCTGTCGGTGTTCGATAATGTGGCGCAGCCCATGCGCGAATTAAGGACCTTGCCGGAAGCGCTGATCCATGACATGGTCTACCTGAAATTGCAGATGGCCGACATCGGCTTTGAGCACGCCAGGAAAATGCCGTCCGATTTGTCCGGCGGCATGATCAAGCGCATCGCGCTGGCCCGCGCGCTGGCGCTGGACCCGGAGCTGCTGTTCCTGGACGAGCCGACCGCGGGCCTGGACCCGGATCGCTCGGATAGCTTCGTCAAGCTGATACTATCGCTGCACAAACAATTGAGCCTGACCGTCGTCATGGTCACGCACGACCTGGACAGCCTGTTTGCGCTGTCCACCCGGATCGCCGTGCTGGCAGACAAGAAGGTATTGACCGTGGGAACACCGCAAGAAGTGGTGAAAGTAGAGCACCCTTTCATAGAAAGATTTTTCCTGGGAGGACGCGGCAACAGGGCCATGGAAGTCCTGGAGCAGCCGGATCAGGGGCCCGTCCCCGACCATCCGCAACAACACAAGGAAAATTAAATGGAAAACAGATCACATGCCTTGATGGCGGGCTTTTTTACGCTAGGGCTGCTGCTTGCGGCAGTGTTGATCGCCGTCTGGTTCGGCAGGGACAAAATACAGCGCACGCCGTATGAAATCGCCACCAGGATGTCGGTCACCGGCCTGAACCTGCAGGCGGCCGTCAGGTACAAGGGCATCAAGATCGGCAATGTCACCAACGTCAAATTTTCCGCCGATACGCCGGGTTTGATCGTGATCCGGATAGAAGTCTCCCCGGATACACCGATCACGCAATCCACTTATGCCACGCTGGGTTACCAGGGTGTCACCGGCATCGCCTACGTGCAACTGGACGACGACGGCAGCTATCCGGCGCCGGTGGCGGCAAAGGGCAGAGACTTGCCGCGCATCCCGCTCAAGGCCGGCTTGATGCAAAACCTGGAGCAGCGCGGAACCGCGATCATGGTGCAGGTAGAAGAACTGACCAAGCGCCTGAACAATATGCTGGATACCGACAAGCAAAAATCCCTGTCGGCGGCGATAGAAAATGTCAACCAGGCGGCCATCAAATGGCAGCAATTGCCGGACAAGCTGGACCCTACGCTGGCAAAATTGCCTGCGGTTGCCGACCAGGCCGAACATACCCTGGGTTCGCTCAAACTATTAAGCGACGACGCCGGCCGGCTGAGCAAGAATCTTAACGGCCTGGTGACTGCCATGCAGGCGCCGGACGGCCCGCTGGCGACGTTGACGCAATCGATGGATCAGGTCAGCACTGGCCTGAGTGACGATACGCTCCCCAAAGTCAACGCTTTCGCCACGGATGCGCGCACTACGTTCAAAAATATCAACCGCGCGGTGGACAAGATCAACGACAGGCCGCAAAGCCTGCTGTTCGGCAGTCCGCCGGTCGTGCCCGGCCCCGGCGAGCCCGGCTTCGCCGCACCGAAGCCATAATGGAAAGACTACACATGAAACCCCTCCATCTCATCAAACTGCTGCTTGGCGCCGCCCTGTGCATGGGCCTGCTGGCTTGCTCGACCACTGCGGCACCGCCGGTGCAGTTATTCGACCTGGGCCAGGCGCCTGCCCTTGCAACGCCGCCAGCGGCGCAAACCGGCCGCATCCCGGCCGTCAGCCTGGCAGACATCAGCGCCTCGCCTGCGCTGGACAGCAACTACATGTTGTATAGGTTGCAATATGAAAACGGGCAACAGCCGCGCTCGTATGCCCAGCATCGCTGGAACATGCCGCCGGCCCAACTGCTGACGCAGCGGCTTAAAATGCGGGTTGCCGGCGCGGGCGGCGTGATAGTCTCCGCCACCGACGGCGTCGCCAACCTGCCGCTGCTGAAGATAGACCTGGATGATTTTTCGCAATTGTTTTCATCGGCCAATGACAGTGTTGCCAACGTCAGCGTGCGCGCTTCCGTCTTCAAGGGCAGGCACCTGGTCGCGCAGCAAAGCTTCAGACAGCAGGCAGCCGCCGGCCCGGACGCGCCCGCCGGCGCCAGGGCGATGGCTGCTGCCAGCGATGCGCTGATTGACAATATCATCCTGTGGCTGCAGGGATTGCCGCTGAACTGAGCCCTGCACCACCGAATAGCCTTGAATTGCCTTGATTTAACATGACCGACACCGTGCCGCCCCCGGCCCACCCGCCTGCCCCGTTGAGATCCTCCCCTTTTGCCCGGGCCAGTTTGGTGGCCTACCTGTTCCTGATCGTGTACGCGAGCTGGTACCCGTTTTCCGGCTGGCAGAACAATAATCTCGCAGCCCTGACCGATGTGATCCGGCAATGGCCGCGCTACTGGACCTGGTTTGACGTATTGACCAATATCGTCGGCTATGTGCCGCTGGGGATGTTGCTGGTGTTCGTGCTGTACCCATGGTGCCGGCGCTGGCTGGCGATCGCCCTGTCCACGCTGATCGGGGTCTTGATCTCCGGCACGATGGAAACGGTGCAGTATTTCCTGCCCAGCCGCGTCACCTCCCTGCTGGATTTCCTGACCAACTCCACCGGCGGCCTGATCGGCGCCATACTCGGCGTATTGCTGACCCCGCTGATCCTGGAAAAAGGGCGCCTGCGGCTGTTGCGCAAGCAATGGCTATCCAAGGAGGCCAGCCGCGAAATGGTGATCCTGGGCCTGTGGCCGCTGGCGCAGATTTATCCGCAAGCCTACCTGTTCGGCCACGGCCAGCTGCTGCCCATCTTGTCCGACTGGCTCGGCGACCTGTTTGACACCTCGGTCGACCTGGCGGCCATCTTACGCAACGGCATAGAACTGAGCGCCGAAGAATACTGGCTGTCGGAGACCATCATCACCGCGTGCGGCTGCACAGGGGCAATCCTGATGTGCCTGTTCATCCTCGATAAAAATGCGCCCAAAGCCAGGGTTGCCGCGCTATTGCTGCTGGCCGCGCTCAGCGTGAAGGCGATGGCCAGTGCGCTTTTTTTCAAGCCCGAATATGCGTTTTCCTGGCTGACGCCGGGCGCGCAGGGCGGCCTGTTGATCGCCAGCATTATGCTGTACGGTTTTTCCTATGCCCCTACCCACGTGCAAAGGCGCCTGTCGGTCCTGATGCTGCTGATCAGCCTGCTGTTCGTCAACCTGGTGCCGAGCAATCCGTATTTCATTGTCACGCTGCAAACCTGGGTACAGGGTAAATTTTTGAACTTTAACGGCGCGGCGCAGTTCTTGTCGCTGCTATGGCCGTTTTTTGCACTGTGGGCATTGCTGCGCAATCCAGCCAACCGGCAGGCTGCCAAGCCGCCTTAAAACCTGAGCACCATCTGTAGCGAGCGGGCGTCAGCGGGTGAAGAGCTGCGCATGAGCCCCGATCGCGTCCGCGCAGTAAGATCGTGAACAGGTTCTTAAGCCGGCCGGCGACGCTTCCCGGTTACAGCTGGTAACATAGGGCGCGCAATTGACCTGTGACCGCCGGTACGCTCCGATGTATCATATGGCCTATTGTAATGGCACAAATGCATTCATCTATCCTTCCATGAGGAACTATGCGTATTCTGCATAGGCACCCCCAGATAAAACGAGTTTCTATGTCAGACACCCCGTATTACGAAAAGCATGTGTTTTTTTGCCTGAACCACCGCGAAGACGGCCGCCCCTGCTGCGCCGACCGCGGAGCGCAAGCGGCGCAGGAACATGCCAAGAAGAGAATCAAGCAGTTGGACCTGAGCGGCCACGGCAAGATACGCATCAACAAGGCCGGCTGCCTGGACCGCTGCGAAGAAGGTCCGGTGCTGGTGGTCTACCCGCAGGGAACCTGGTATACCTACGTCGACCAGCAGGATATCGATGAGATCATCGACGTCGACCTGATCGGCGGCAAAGTCGTGGAACGGCTGAAGATCTGAGGCCGGCAAACCCATGAATATCCATACCCAGCAGTTCTTCATTGCCGGTGCAGCCGGCCGGCTCGAGTGCGCGATGGACCTACCCGACCCCGAACAATTTCCGCAAGCCATAGGCCTGGCGCTGGTGGCGCATCCGCATCCGCTGTATGGCGGCACCATGGATAATAAAGTGGCGCAAACCCTGGCGCGCACCTTCATCGCGCTGGGCTATGTCGCGGTGCGCATGAATTTCCGCGGCGTGGGCAAGTCGGAGGGCGTGCACGACGCCGGCGCCGGCGAAACCGACGACATGGAAATCCTGCTGGCGCACGTGCGCCAGCAATATCCGGATTTGCCGCTGGCCTTGTCCGGCTTCTCCTTCGGCACCTTCGTGCAGTCGCAACTGCAGCAAAGGCTGATCGCGCAAGGCCGTCCGGCCGAGCGCCTGGCGCTGGTCGGCACTGCCGCCGGCAAGTGGCCCATGCCGCAGGTGCCCGCGGATACCATCCTGATCCACGGAGAGCTGGATGAAACCATCCCCTTGCAGCACGTATTCGACTGGGCCAGGCCGCAGGATATCCCGGTGATTGTGATCCCCGGCGCCGATCATTTTTTCCATCGCCGCCTGCAGCATATCAAGAACCTGATTATCGGCATGTGGGGCCGCAGCCCCACGCCGTAGTCCGGTTTCCAACTGGCTTTTATTTAGTTTCAATCATAGTTTCAATCTCAGTTTCACCATTTATCGCATCCATGAAAAAATTTCTCGCAACCCTCGCCGCCGGCCTACTGACCGTATCCATCGCTACTGCGCAAACCCTGCCGGCGCCAAGCATCGCCGCCAGGTCCTGGGTCTTGTTGGACGCCACCAGCAGCCAGGTCATCGCCTCGCAGGAGCCCACGCTGCGCATAGAACCTGCCTCCCTGACCAAGATCATGACGGCCTACATGGTGTTTGAGGCACTGAAGGACAAGAAGCTGGATTTGCAGCAATCCGTGACTGTCTCCACGCATGCATGGAAAGTGGATTCCAGCAGCTCCAAGATGTTCATCGAGCCGAACAAGCCGGTCACCATCAATGAACTGCTGTACGGCCTGATCGTGCAATCCGGTAACGATGCCGCTGTCGCACTGGCAGAAGCCGTCGCCGGCAGCGAAGAAGCCTTTGTCGTGCAGATGAATCGCGAAGTAGAGCGCATGGGGCTGAAGGCGACGCATTTTGCCAATCCGCACGGCCTGCCCAATCCCGAAAATTATTCCACCGCCCAGGACTTGTCGGTGATGGCGTCCCGCCTGATCACCGACTACCCCGCGTTTTACAAAACCTACTACTCCACCAAGAGCTTCACCTATAACAAGATCACGCAGCCGAACCGCAACCGCCTGCTGTGGCTGGACCCAACCGTGGACGGCATGAAAACCGGCCATACCGAAGCCGCCGGCTATTGCCTGGTTTCGTCGTCGATGCGGCCGAACGGCAGCGGCCAGCGCAGGCTGATCTCGGCCATCACCGGCGCCAGCAGCGACCAGGTGCGCGCGCAGGAAAGCATGAAACTGTTGAACTGGGGCTTCCTCAATTTCGACACCGTCAAACTGTATGCGAAGGGCCAGGCAATCGCGACGCCGGAAGTATGGAAGGGCACCCAGAACCAGATCAAAATCGGCTTCACGCAAGACCTGTATGTCACCCTGCCGAAAGGCAGCGCTGCCAAGCTGAAGCCTGCGCTGGAACGTAAAGACCCATTGGTCGCGCCGATTGCCGAAAACAGCAAGGTCGGCTCGCTCAAGATGATGCTGGACGGCAAGCCTGTCGCAGAATTTCCGGTGCTGGCCCTGGAACAAGTGAACCAGGCCACCATCTTTGGCCGCGCCTGGGATTCGCTGCGCCTGTTGTTCAAATAAACTCGGCAGTATTCCTGTTTGACAAGAATGGCGCACAGCGTGAGAACGCCAGGCGCCATTCTTTATTTGCATAAGGCAAAAGATTTTTCTGTGTAAAATTTGTTTTCTCTCCACTCCACCCGCATCCTGCCATGAACGATCCCCTGGTCTACCTCAACGGCGCCTATACGCCAATCTCTGAAGCAAAAATCCCGGTACTCGACAGGGGCTTCATTTTTGGCGACGGCATTTATGAAGTGATACCGGTCTACGGCCGCAAGATGTTCCGCGCCGACCAGCATCTGGCCAGGCTATTTCGCAGCCTGGCGTCGGTAAGCATCGCGAACCCGCACAGCAAGGAAGAATGGCTGCAATTGATCGCCGGGGTGATGAATGCCCACGAAGCGGAAGACCAGATGGTATATCTGCAAGTGACGCGCGGCGTGGCGAAACGCACGCATGCGTTTCCCAAGGATGTGCAACCCACCGTTTTCATCATGACCAACCCGATCACGCTGCCGTCCGACGCAGTGCGTGCAAAAGGCGCGGCTTGCGTGTCGATGGAAGACAAGCGCTGGTTGCGCTGCGAAATCAAATCGACCTCGCTGCTGGGCAATGTATTGGCCGCGCAGAACGCCGCCGAGCACGCGGCGACCGAGAGCATACAGTTCCGCGACGGCTTCCTGACCGAGGCTTCGTCATCCAATGTCTGGGTAGCCAAGGATGGCGTGCTGATGGGGCCGCCCAAGGACAACCTGATCCTGGAAGGCATACGCTACGGCCTGATAGAAGAATTGTGCAAAGCCAACAATATCCCGCTAATCGCGCGCCGCATTACCCGCGAGGAAGTGTTTGCCGCCGATGAAGTCCTGCTGTCATCCGCCACCAAAGAAGTGCTTGCAGTGGTCAGCATAGACGATCAGACTATTGGAAAAGGCCGACCCGGCCCCATTTATCAACAATTATACGCAGCCTATCAACTGGCCAAGGCTGCCTGACCTCGATAGCAAATAAAGAAGATTGCAATGTCTATATCCAACACACCGAATGAAGTGCAAGAAAGCCTGATCGAATACCCCAGCGACTTCCCCATCAAGATCATGGGGGTGATGCAGGACGCCTTTGCGCAAACCATGGTGGAACTGGTGACATTGCACGACCCGACTTTCCATGCAGGCAAGATGGACATGCGGCCGTCCAGCAAAGGCACCTACCTGGCGCTGACCGTCACCGTGCGCGCCACCAGCCGTGAGCAACTGGATAACTTATACCGCGAACTGTCCTCGCATCCCATGGTCAAGGTAGTGCTATAGGCCGCTCACCCGTAGCGCCGGCCATGCGTCGGCGCGCTACATCAAGCCGGATTTCGCTATCTCATCCAGCAGCCACGCGCGAAACGCCTTGACCTGCGGCTTTTGCAAGCCATTAGGCTGGTACACCAGGTAATACGAACTGGGGCAAGGCACGGAAATATCCAGCAGCCGAACCAGATCGCCGGTCATCAAATCCGTGTGCGCGATGCTGCGCCGCCCCAGCGCAATGCCGTGCCCTTCCACCGCCGCCCGCACCAGCATCGATGAATCCTGAAACACCAGGCCGCCGGTAGGCTCGGGCGTATCCAGCCCGGCAGCGCGGAACCACGGCTCCCAAGGCTCTTCATCGCAGCGCAACAGGTTGGCCTGCGCCAGCTCCTGCGGCGTGCGCGGCAGCTTGCCGTCATTGAAGCGCGGGCTGGCGACCGGATAATAGATGTCATCCAGGATATGTTCGCAAATCAGGCCGGGATAGTGGCCGCTGCCGAAACGTATGCCTATGTCCACCGACTCCCTGGCAAAATCGGTCAAATGGCTGCTCGATTGCAGGCTGACTTCCAGGTCGGGATATTCCTCGATGAAGCGCCCCAGGCGCGGCGACAGCCACCTGGCCGCAAAGGAAGGCAGCGCGGTGATGGCAAGCCGCTTTTGCTTGTTGCGGCTTTGCAGCAGCTCTGCCGCACTGGCGATATCCAGCAGCGCGGAGCGGATTGCCTCGGCGAATTGCTCGCCGTCGGCGGTAATGGCAATGCGCTTGCCGTGCCGGCTGAATAATTGCACCCCCAGCTCTTCCTCCAGCGCCCGCACCTGGTGGCTGATCGCGCCATGGGTGACATGGATTTCTTCCGATGCGCGAGAGAAATTTTGATGCCTGGCGGCAGCTTCAAAAGCCCGCAAAGCGGCCAGATTAGGGAGGCGGCGAAAGTCACTCATTATCAGCCCTTGATGACCGGTTCATGAAATTTAATGTGAATTAAATTAGCAAGCGAATGGAATATTACTCGTTTTGAAAAGCAACTATTAGCGCCTACAATGGGTTTATCGCACTGCACCATTCTTATTACACCCCACCGCCAGTAGCGGTACGTTGATATTGAAGCTGCACAGCAAGATACAAAAGGAGTAATAAAATGTTAGTTAAATTCGCAAAAGAATCATACACCATTCCCGCCGGCGCGGCAGTTTCCGGCAAGGTCAGCCGTCCGCATGCGATCCACGTCGCCAGCGGCCGCGTCTGGCTCACAGTAGAGGGCTGGTCTGCCGACCATTGGCTGAACGCAGGCGATTCCTTTACCCTGCCCGCCGATCGCCTGGTCGTGATTGAAGCGGACAAGCAAGCGAGCCTGATCGAAGCGGCCGGCAGCAAATCGTTAGCAACTCCGGCTCATTTGCCAAAACGCAATGCTGCACCGCGCCTGGGCGCCGGCAAAGCACAGACGGCTTAAGCATGTCTTCCTCTCGCAACTGTTGAGCGCCTGATTCAGGCAAGCTCAACAGCGTGCAAGCGGTAAAGCTGCATTTTGGTTACACTACAGCCTATGCAAGCAGCTCCCGCCATCTCCAGCATTCCCGTCCTCCGTCATCGCGGCATAGAAGCGTATCAAGCCAGTTTTGATGCGATGCGTGCGTTTACCGATAGCCGTTCCGCCTCCACCGCAGATGAACTGTGGATCGTCGAGCACCCGCCCGTGTATACGCTGGGCCTGGGGGCCGATCCCTCGCACGTATTGGCCGCGCACGATATCCCTGTCATACAAACCGACCGCGGCGGCGAAGTCACCTACCATGGCCCCGGCCAGGTCGTGATTTACCTGCTGGTGGACCTGCGCCGCGAACGCCCGCAAGCGCGCGTATTTGCGCGGGAATTCGTGCAAAAAATCGAGCAAGCCGTGATAGACACCCTGGCAGGGTATAATCTGGCTGGCGTGCGCAAGCCCGGCGCGCCCGGCATCTATGTCGCCGACGGTGCCTGGCAAGGCGCCAAGATCGCCGCCCTGGGCTTGAAGATACGCGGCAATGGCTGCACTTATCACGGGGTGTCGCTGAACGTAGCGATGGATTTGCAGCCTTTTTCATGGATCAATCCATGCGGCTACGAAGGCCTGGCCACCGTGGATATGCAAACCCTGGGCGTTACAGCATCGACTTCAGAAGTACAGTTAGCACTTGCTCACCGATTGCAGAATTCATTTACCGACATCGTTCTACGGAACGAAAAAAACATAGCATCATGACAACCGAACAGACACCGATTGCACCGGCTTCAACGTCAGCCTATAACCCCAACGAAAAGCAAAAAGGGGCCAGCAAGACCGCGCGCATCCCTATCAAGATCATCCCGGTAGAGCGCCTGCCCAAGCCGGACTGGATACGCGTGAAGGCGGCGTCGCCGACCACCCGTTTCTATGAAATCAAGGACATCCTGCGCGCCAATAACCTGGTGACGGTATGCGAAGAGGCGTCTTGCCCGAACATCGGCGAATGCTTCGGCAAAGGCACGGCCACCTTCATGATCATGGGCGACAAATGCACCCGCCGCTGCCCGTTCTGCGACGTCGGCCATGGCCGCCCCGATCCGCTGGACGTCAACGAACCGGAAAACCTGGCAAAAACCATCGCCCAGTTGCGCTTGAGCTATGTCGTCATCACCTCAGTCGACCGGGACGACCTGCGCGACGGCGGCGCCGCCCACTTTGCCGAATGCATACGCCGGGTGCGTGAACTGTCACCGAGCACCCGCATCGAGATCCTGACCCCGGACTTCCGCGGCCGTATGGACCGCGCGCTGGAAATCCTGAATGCGGCGCCGCCGGACGTGATGAACCACAACCTGGAAACCGCGCCGCGCCTGTACAAGGAAGCGCGCCCCGGCTCCGATTACGAATACTCGCTGAACCTGCTGAAACGCTTCAAGGACATGCATCCGGACACCCCGACCAAATCCGGCATCATGGTCGGCCTGGGCGAAACCGACGAAGAAGTGCTGCAAGTGATGCGCGACATGCGCGCCCACAACGTCGACATGCTGACCATAGGCCAATACCTGGCCCCTAGCGGCCACCACCTGCCGGTACGCCGCTACGTGCATCCGGATACCTTCAAGATGTATGAGGAAGAAGCGTACAAGATGGGCTTTGCACACGCGGCAGTCGGCGCGATGGTGCGCTCCAGCTACCATGCGGACCAGCAGGCGCACGAGGCTGACCAAAAAATGTAAGGCATATGCCGTAAAGAAAAAGGCCTGCCACCGATGAGGTGGCAGGCCTTTTTCTATTTCTGAAGCCCGACATAAGTTCTGAAGCCCGATATAAGGCCGCCCAAGTGCTGCGCGCGCCGCCATACCTCTTCAGCGGGCGCAACTCCCGTCCGCCCTCAGGCCTCCTGACGCGCGAGGCCTGATTGGCCGCTCTGCTCAGCACCGTACTGCGCCAGCCAGCGACGGATCGCAGTCTGGCCGATGCTCATGCTGTCGCCGACATTCTAGATGCTCTGGCCCTGCCTCTTTATCATTCACCCCCTACCAGCTTCAGCCTGGGATCGAATGTTCTGCGCTTTCTTGTTGTCACGCTTAACCCCTTAGGAGGTGGATTCTCCACCTCCTAAGGGGGCCGGGCAAATTAGATCAAAGCGAATTATATTGATACAAAAAGATACACAATGGTAATATTAAATTCCTTGCAACTTATAACAAAGATAACTTAATTCCGTAAATCAATCATTGCCTTTTTTTGAGCTGTTTCCCTGCTGCGTAAGCTGCTGACAAAGGCGACGTATCCCTAGAAATAATGAACTGTGTTGCTTCCAGTGCAGGAGTCTTCGGCTGGGGAGAAGTTGAATATTGTACATATTCGTGCACAGGATAATTTAAGTACTCGTCTCATCCCGGGAAAATTTCTCGTGACGAGATTGGTTTTTTGAATGGTTTTTCACAACAATTATTGAGAAGAGTTTCAAGCATGAGCATAAAAAAAATCCAACTACTCATCCTAATTGGCGCCGCGCTGATCGCTACCACGAGCTGGTCTCAAGAGAGGAAAGCAAGCACACGTAGTGTATGCAACAGTAGGTGTAATGCTTTCCCATTAGACGGAGCGAATATCAAATTCGCTGAACCACTGAACAAAATCCGCGCAGCGATTGCAAAAGAAACGGACCCGGAAAAACTCAAGGCACTGCGCCAACAAGAAAAAGAAGAATATGAACGGGCAAAAGAAAAATTACCTGAGATTTGCGAAGACATTTGCAAAGGCAATCCAGAATAAATGCCATTTCGCCTGATCCAGAATCACGGGAAAATTTCTCGTGATCAGATTGGCTTTTTGGGTGATTTTTCACAACAATTACTGAGAAGAATTTCAGGCATGAGTATAAAAAAAATCCAACTCCTCATCCTAATTGGAACTGCGCTAATCGCTAACGCGAGCGGGGCTCAAGAGAGGAAAGCAAGCACTCGCAGTGAATGCAGCAGCAGGTGTAATGCTACCGCATTAGAGAGGGCGAAATTCAAATTCGCTGAGCCACTGAACAAAATCCGCGAAGCGATTGCGAAAGAAACGGACCCGGAGAAACTCAAGGCACTGCGCCAACAAGAAAAAGAAGAATATGAACGGGCAAAAGAAAAATTACCTGAGATTTGCGAAGACATTTGCAAAGGCAATCCAGAATAAATGCCGCTTCGCCTGATTCAAATCTAGCCGCACACCGAGGAGACAAGCCGGCCTCGCCCTGCGAAGCCGGATTTTTTATGCATAAGAAAATCAATTCAATATGGGGCCTGTTGCTGGCCAGCAGCTCAGCGTTGGCACAGCAAGCCGGTCAGGTCCAGACAGCGGTTCAAGAGCCACAACAAGTCGTCGTCAACGGCGCTCAAACCGATATAGAAGCCGGTCGGGATTTTGTCGCCGGCAAGCTGATTATCGGCCGCAAACAGATCGAGCAGAGCGGCCTGCAAAATGTGACGGAAATCCTCAAGCGGGAGCCCGCTATCAGCTTGGGTAAAGATGGTCGTATCGGTTTGCTGGGACTGCCCGGCTACACCCAGATTCTGCTCGATGGCCACCCGCCTATGGGCAAGAGTCCTCTGGAGCTGGATCTGACCCAGGTGGATAAAATCGAGATCATCAAGTCCGCGACCGCGGAAACCGGCCCCTTCGGTATCGCCGGAACGATTAATGTTATCAGCCGCAAGATTGAGCGTAAAAACCTCCAGCAAGTTCGTCTCGGTGCCACCGAGACGGCGGGCGAATATGGCGGCAATGGGGCCTGGACCTTGAACCAGTTCAGCCCGGACAGTCCCTGGAGTTTGAGTTTGAACGTGAATGCCAGGCGCAATCGTAGTCCCAGTTCAGGTATCGATGAACAAATACTGCTGAGTGGCACGGGGCTTCAGCCCCAATACAGCGCCCTGCGCAGCGCGGTGAGAATGGAAGAGTTTGTTGCCCTGGCGGGCGAACTCGCCTATAAACTCGGAGTGGGGAACAATCTCAGCATTAAACCGGATTATGGCCAGTTCACGCTGGAACAGACCAAGAACGAACAAAGGAATTGGAGCGGCGGGCGAGTGCAACAGGCGTATCAACGCACGACCTCGCCACTGAGCGGCTACTCCTTGCCGATGAGCTGGAGTTATGACGCGGCTGAGGCTGGGCAATTGGACGCCAGCATGCGCTTCAATCAGATGCAAAACAAGAGCGATACGCTGCGTCTGGATCAGGACAGCTCTACCGCATATGCGATGCGTCGCCAGCAGTATAGCGACGATCAGTCCAATTATGTCGGGTCATTAAATTACAGAAACAGCTTCAGCGGTGGCCACAGCTTCAAATCCGGCTTGCAATGGACACATCACAGCCATGACATCAACCGGACTTTTTGGCTCAACGATCAGCCGGATGGCAGCCTGAGCCTATTAGGCGGACAGAGCCTGACCCGGGAAGATAAGCGCCGGATTTTTGTCCAGGATGACTGGCGCTTCAACAAGACGCTTGCGCTCAATGGCGGCCTTGCCATGGAAGACCAGGTAGTGGATATGGATGAGGGCGGCACACGCAATCAGTCGCGTTTCCGGGTCTGGTCGCCTTCCATGCATCTGTCCAAGAAACTGGAGGGCGATCAGAAGCGGCAATTCCGTGCCTCGCTGGCGCGAAGTTTCCGTGCTCCGGATTCAAACCAGTTGATGCTGCAGCCGGGGGTTAATCCTTTTGCGCCTTGTGTGGCGCCGCTGGGTTGCGGCAGTAACACGGTCGATACGGCAGACAGCATGGGGAATCCGGGTCTGCAGCCGGAACGTGCGCTGGCCTTCAACCTGAGTTATGAACATGGCCTGAGTAGTAATAGTCAAATCAGTGTCGAGGCTTACTCGCGCCAAATCGAAAGAAAAATTGGCAGCGAATTGCTGTTGACCAATGTCTCCTGGGCTTCCGTTCCCCGATATGTACAAAGACCGGCGAATCTCGGTAGTGCCTCCATTCAGGGTATTAATATCGACTGGCGTATCGCCTTGCCCGATTTCTGGAAAGCCGCGCCTAAGCTGGATTTGCGCGGCGGTGTCGGATGGGCGCATTCGGTGCTGAGCGATTTGCCGGGGCCGGACAATCATCTGGAAGGGCAATTGCCCTGGCGCGCCAAAATAGGCATGTCTTATGCAATGGAAGATCTGCCGGTGAAAATCGATCTCGATGCGAACTGGCTACCCGCTGACTGGCTGCGCAATAACCTGACGCTGAGAACTTATGAGTCACGGCACCGAACGCTGACTGCCAACGCAATCTGGACAGTGAATCCTAAGCTGCGCTTGATTATGAATGTCGATAATATGCTGGCTCCGCAATCGGAGACATTTCGCGAATACCTTATTCCCGGCGCCAGCTTGCAGACCCGATCCCAAAATGCGTCTCATACCCGGGTCGGTGTACGTATGGAACTAAATTTATAAGTAGGATCAATGCAAGCTCAATATCGGAAATATCTCAAAGAAGGATTCTTGCTAATTGCAGTGGCTGCATTGGCGATTGTTTTAGGCAGTAAAGCTCCTCACTGGTACCGGTTATGGCAAGGACCATTTAAGAATGGAGATTATTCAACACATATTAAATCATCACCTTATAAACTGACCTTATACGGCACATCGACTTGCCAGCACTGCCAAAGCGCACGCGCTTATTTAAGACAGGCAGGTGTGCCCTTTAATGATTCAATCATCGATCAATCTAGCGAAGCAGCCAAGTTGTACCAACAACTTGGTGAGCAAGCAGTGCCGGTACTTGTCAGCGAAAACAAAATATTTGTAGGATTTAATCCGGCGCGTTATGCAGAAATGGTGAAAATTTCTGGTGCCAAATAGCCGCTTTGGCATTATTGTTGAATACCCGTTAGATGAAAGTCCTTACACAGAAAATGTAAGGCTTGTGCCGTAAAGAAAAAGGCCTGCCACCTCATCGGTGGCAGGCCTTTTTCTATTTCCGAAGCCCGCTATAAGGCTGCTCAGAAATTGACCATAGATATGCATGGAAATAATGGTATCAATGGCCATTTAACCTGGTTAAGCCGATACATTGCGGCCCATGGCCCCGCAACACCGCGATTCTGAACACAGGCATCCAGCGGAACAAGCCTGCAGTAAGTTCGGGGCGGTCAACCGCCCGCTCAAAAGACCGCGATAAACAACGCCCTCAGCAAGCGCAGTTTCATTCCCCGCACTTGCTCCAGTTGCATCCTTTGCAGAAATTTTTGCGGTATCTGTTTGCGCGTCAATAATTGTTTTAACAGCGCGACTGCCAGCGAAAACGGCCTGCGCGACAGCGCTTGCAGCCTCTTCAACGCACCCATGATCAGCAATTCATCCGCATCAAAATCGGTGCCGAACGGCAAGTCAGGCAGCATGCCCGAAGCCTTCCACGGGGCCAGCGCGGCAGCCAGCGCCGCCGGCGTATTGTTGCGCTGGCTATCGGGAATCACATAATCCCCGGCGATCTTACCGTTCGCTTTGGCTTGCTGCAGCAAACCCTGCTGGAAGCGCGAATCGGCAATCGCCAGCAGGCGCTTGATGCATTCGCTGTCGGTCTGTCCGCGCAGGTCGGCCACGCCGTATTCGGTGACGACGATGTCGCGCAAATGCGCCGGGATCGTCGTCTGGCCATAGCTCCACACGATATTGGAGACCGATTTTCCGTGCTGCGAACGGCAAGCGCGCACCATCAGTATGGAGCGCGCGTCGGGCAGTGCATGCGCCATCGCAATCAGGTTATATTGCCCACCCACGCCGCTGACCACCCTGCCCGACGCCAGGCAATCCGACGCGGCGGCGCCGCGCAGGCTGACCATCATCGCGGTATTGATGAAACGCGCATCGCGCCTTTGCAGGCTGGCGAGATGTTCATGGCCGAACAGCGCATTGATGAAACTGATGCGGCTCATGCCTATCTTGCCGCGCATCTCGGGACTGAGTTCGCGCAGCGCATGATAGAAGTCGCTGGGTCCGAGGAAAAAGCCGGCGTGCATCAAAATGCCGCCCTTGAGTTTTTGCCCCAGCTTCAATGCCGCGGATTCCTGCGTGGGATCGGCAAGCAGTTCATCCAGTGCGACCTCATCGCGCACGATACCGTACTTCTTGAGCAAATCCAGGTCGGCAACGCTCAACACCGCAGAGATGATCTTATGCTCGCGCAAGATCGCCAATGTTTGCGCGGTGACGGTCAGGCCCAGTTTTTTTTGGTTGATCAAGGCCTGCAAGCCTGCATGGCCGAGCACCTCGCGGCGGATGATGCCGGCCTGTATCAGCTTCATCAGGCCGTTGGCAAACATTTCGCTGCAGCCGTACAGGCCCTGCGCAAAGCGGCCGGTATGCACAGTGTCCGGAACGCCTGCCTGCCCAAACAGCGCCGCGATCATCTGGCGATAGGCATCGTTGTGCTGCTCGCGCACGATCAGCGCCTGCGCAATCGCGTCGCCGTGCGCGCCTATGCCTATCTGCAGCGTGCCGCCGTCCTTGACGAAGGCGCTGGCATAGATGCCTATCGCATAGTCTTGCAGGGAGACTTGCAGGTTGGGCGGCGCGAACGGTTCATGGGTGCCACTGGGGTCGCGCAGTATCAGGTCGAAATCCGCAGCGGCAGCCACGGCGTCATTTTCCATGAACGGCAATTTGCGATTGCAGCAACCGACCACAAATACCGGCCGGGCATTGTCGGCGGCGGCCAGGTCAAGCAAATCCAGCGTCACCTCCGGATTCGCCGACCAGGAATAGCGGACCGCATCGCCGCCGTCCTCGACCGCGATGGCCTGCGCGATCACGTTCAGGCCCTGCAGCAGCATGTCGCGCGCGACGCTGGTGTAATTGCTGTACACATAGTGCTGCTGGGTGCAGTCCTCGTCCACGGAGGCGCCCGGCTTCATGAAGAACTCCAGCACCTGTATATTCGGCGGCAGCGTATCGCTGCGCCGCGCCGCGATATAGTCCGGGTCTTCATATCCGCCGAACACGCGCGCGACAAACGGATCGATGAAGCGCTTTTCCAGCTCGCTGGCGCCAAAGGGCTTTTCCAGCGACAAGGCGGTGATGATCTTGAGCTGGATTTCAGGATGCTGCCGGGCGCGGCGATACAGCGCATTGAGGAAATGATTCGGCTTGCCGATGCCGAGCGGAGTGCCGACGACGACGCGATTACCGACCGCAGTTAATAGCGCATCGACCGCGCGCTCGGTCTCATCCAGATAAAGGGTTTGCTTCAACAAGCGTCACTCCTGCCAGGATTGCGATGAAAAGCATATCTTAGCAGCTGTATGTCCCTGTGGGCGATCAGGCCGCCTTGCGCTTCTCCAGCGCCTGCCTGTGCCGCATGTCGGCCTCTGCGCCGAAGTCTTGCGGAAAATCGTCAACCTGCACGACGCTGTCGCCATAGCTGGCGAATTCTCCCAGTACGCTTTGCTCCACGCCATTGATGACGCCTTTTTCGGCGGCGTCGCGTATCCACTGCTGCATATCGATGAAGCTTTGCGGCATCGGAGCCAGGCTGCCGGCCTGGATCGCATCCTTCAGGCGCTTCTCTATCCGGTTCACTTGCGGCAGCAATTGCAGCGCCATTTCGCCGTAGGAGCCGGGGTCGGCGGATACCTTCGACATGAAGGTGTCCGCCAGCAGGCGGTCGCGGCTGTCGCCGGCCACCTGCATCGCTTCCGCCACTGCCATGCCCAGCGCATCCGCCGGTTTGCGATAAGGCCTGCCGAAAGGAAAGGCAAGAAAACGCAGGGTAGCGGCAATGAAGACGTTAGGAAAATTCTCCAGCACTCCCAGCAGAGCCTCCTGGGCCTGGTAGAGAGCGTCCTGGATGGACCAGTGCACATACGGCAGGTCTTCTTCCTGCGCACCCTCGTCTTCGTAGCGCTTCAGCGTGCAGCTGATCAGATACATTTGCGACAGTACATCGCCCAGCCTGGCAGAAATGCTTTCGCGGCGCTTCAGCGAACCGCCCAGCACAAACATGGCCGCGTCAGTCAGCAACGCAAATACGGAAGACAGCCGGCCGACCTCCTGATAATACGCCACCACCTCGTCGTCGGCCTGCGGCGGCGCGGGTGCGGCATGTCCGCCTGTCAGCCCATAGGCGATGGAACGCGCGAGGTTGGCAAACACAAAGCTGACGTGACCGAAGAAGGCATCGTCAAAATCATGCAGGCCCTTGCGCTTATCCGGCTGCATCACGGCATCCATCTCTTTCAGCACAAACGGATGGCAGCGTATCGCTCCCTGGCCGAAGATGATCAGGCAGCGCGTCAGGATATTCGCGCCTTCCACGGTAATCGCTATCGGCACCTGCTGATAGGCGCGCGCCAGGAAGTTGTTCGGCCCCATGCAGATGCCCTTGCCGCCGACGATGTCCATGCCGTTATTGACGATCATCCGCGCCCTTTCGGTCACATGGTATTTCGCGATGGCGGAGATCACCGCCGGTTTTTCGCCGCTGTCGATCGCCAGCGCGGATATTTTGCGCACCGCGTCCATCATGTACAGGTTACCGCCCATGCGCGCCAAGGCTTCCTGCACACCTTCGAATTTGCCGATGGGAGTATGAAACTGCTTGCGGAAGGCGACGTAGGCGCTGGTGCTGCGTACCACAAACTTGGAAGAACCGACGTTGGAAGAAGGCAGCGAAATCGCGCGGCCGGCCGCCAGGCATTCCATCAGCATGCGCCAGCCCTTGCCGATCTGCGCCTGGCCGCCTATCACCCACTCCATCGGGATGAACACGTTCGCGCCGGAGGTGGGGCCGTTTTGAAACACTGCGTTCAACGGCCAGTGGCGGCGGCCGCTGACCACACCCGGATGCTGGGTCGGTATCAGCGCGCAGGTGATGCCGAGGTCGGCATCGCCGCCCAGCAATCGGTCCGGATCGCTGGCCCTGAAAGCCAGTCCCAGCAAGCTTGCAATCGGCCCCAGCGTGATATAGCGTTTATCCCAGGTGATCCGAAAACCCAGGGTATCCTCACCATTGAAATTTGCCCGGCACACGATGCCGATATCGGGAATGGCCGCCGCATCCGAGCCCGCATAGGGGCTGGTCAGCGCAAAGCAAGGGAGCTCCACACCCTTGGCCAGGCGCGGCAGATAGTAATCCTTTTGTTCTTCGGTGCCGTAGTGCAGCAGCAGTTCGGCCGGACCCAAAGAGTTGGGCACCATCACCGAGACCGCCAGCGCAGAACAACGCGATGCAATTTTCATGATCACTTGCGAATGCATGTACGCAGAAAATTCCTTGCCGCCGTAGCGCTTTGGAATGATCATGCCGAGAAAACCCCGGTCCTTGATAAATTGCCAGGCTTCCGGCGGCAGGTCTTGCCAGATCTGCGTACTTTCCCAGTCATTCACCAGGTCGCATAGCTGATCGACCTCATTGTCCAGAAAGGCTTGCTCTTCATCGTTCAGCTTGGGCTGCGGCAGTTCCAGCAAGCTGTTCCATTGCGGCTTGCCTGAGAACAATTCCGCGTCCCACCAGGTGGTGCCGGCCTCCAGCGCATCGCGCTCGGTTGCCGACATCGCCGGCAAAATTTTCTTGAAAATGTTGAAGATGGCCGGCGTCACCAGAGCGCGGCGCAACGGCTTGATTGCGATCATTGCCATCGGTGCCAGCAACAAAATTATCCACACAGCAAGCCCAAAGCCGCCTATCAGGTCAAACAAATAGCCTATGATCAGCCAGGCAACCGCCGCGCCTAACCAGAATCGCGCCGCAGCCTGCAACGAGCACAGCGCCAGGAAGGCTGCCACCAATAAACCTAACCACCAGATCATGGAATTTCCCTTTTGCCGTTTGCACGCCTCACGATCAGCTCATCGGCACTGGCCGCATCGCTTGTTTCCTCATGACACGATGCATCAGGGCATAGATTAATTCGGTGCGGCAGCGAACAGTAAGTGAAAATTAAAGAGCGGAAAAACAACTTTTCGCCGGAAAATTGCGAGACCAGCCCTCTGCATTTGCAGAAAGCGGAGGTTGACGACAAAAGAAGCGAAGAGTCGATTAATTGCCGCTACCAGATACCCGGCACCAGGCGGTATGGAACCTTACTGCAATATTCCAAATAGCCGGACAGTTCTTTAGATAGCAACTTCTCTTCATTGAGCAGCCGCCAGCCGATGACCAGGGCCATTGGGATGAACAACAGCAGTCCGCGCCATGACCCAAGGGCCAGCGGGGTACCAAAGAACAGGATCAGCGCGCCCGCATACATGGGATGCCGCACTATCGCGTAGGGCCCGGTCGAGACGACCTCCTGCTCAGCGGCCACGACTATCGTCGCGGCGGCAAAGCTGTTTTCCTTGAACACCATGAAGACGATGAAAAACCCAAGCGCGACTAAGCCATCTCCCGCGATCACGACAGGCAGCGGGACGGCCGATGCCGAAAAGCGATGCTCCAGCGCAGGACACACAATGGCGCCGATGAATACGATGGATGCGAAGACCTGTATCAGCTTCTGCTGCCGGTCGGTTTCGGCGCCAGGGCCGGCGTTCACCCGGCGCGCGAGCAGGCCAGGGTCCTTCCTCCACAAATAGGCGGTGATCAATGCGCTTGATACCACGAAGACGAACAAGTAGGCCCACGCCTGCCAAAAATCGAGGGTCCATGCAGACGCAAATAGCGCCACTCCCAAGCCAATGATGAGTTGCATGAATCCGAGGACGGTTTTTCTAGCCAGCTGGTTCATGCTTGCAGTGTAGCATTTCGATGCCTGTCGCCGCAGACAGAAACAATCCCTTTGCGCTCAAGAACCGATTCCAACGCAGACGGGCAGCATCAGCGTTTCAATCCTCTCCATCGACAAAAATGCCACCAATGGAAAGGATGCTTTACAAGCATAAAATTCTCGACTAATATGTAAAGCATACTTTACATGGAGGAACGCATGCAAAATTCACCGCTTAAACGCTATCACCTTGAACTCGGCTTGGCCTTGCTGGCCTATATGGTCGTCCTGACGGGATCTATCATGTTACTCAAAAATGGCGCCCAGAATGGCCCATGGCGCGACCTGCTTGCGCTTAGCCCCATGCTGCCCGGCTTGCTGCTAATCTGGGCCATCCTGCGCCAACTGCACCGCCTGGATGAACTCCAGCGCCGCGTCCAATTTGAAGCCCTGGCGTTTGCTTTCGCCGGAACCGCGTTTCTGAGTTTTAGCTATGGTTTTTTGGAGGGAGTGGGTTATCCAAGACTGAGCCTGTTTGTCATCTGGCCTATGATGGCCGGACTATGGATGCTGGGCCTCGTGTTGTCTGCCAGGCGTTACCGATGAAGAATAATCTCCGCGAATTGCGCGCTCTACGCGGGTGGTCACAAAGCGAACTGGCAGAACAGCTCAAGGTTTCGCGACAGACCATCAATGCAATTGAGAACGAGCGCTACGACCCCAGTCTTCCGCTCGCCTTCGAGATTGCCAAGGTCTTCGGGACATCGATAGAAACTATCTTCTTAGCCGACTGAGTATTTAACACACCACGCGACCTGCACCAGCCATGCTGAGGCGTATGGCTAAGCCGCAGCCTTCGCCAACAAGCCCGCCGCGACCAGCAGCAGCATCACCGCAAACCCGCGCTGTACGGCGTGCGCCGTCAGGCGCCTGGCCAACAGGCGACCGGCCAGCATGCCGCTGGCGGTGGCGGCGACGAAGGACAAGGTGAAGGCCGACGGCAGGCTGGCGCCGTGCTGCAGCGCACTGCCCACTGCCGCCGCGCCGACCAGCGCGATCACCAGCAGAGAAGTCGCCACCGCGCCGTGCATGCTGACATTGGTAAACCGGCGCAGCATAGGCACGATCACAAAACCGCCGCCGACGCCGAGCAAGCCGGTGCAAAAGCCGGCGACGCTGCCTATCGTGCCTATGATCAGGCCGGTGGACCAGGTCCAGTCGAAGCGTCCGGTTTGGGCATTGATGCGGCACACCACCTGCTTATGCTCGTCGTCGCCGTCCTGCACCTGATGCTGCCTCAACAGGCGGATGGAGATGATGAT
>DATHMC010000319.1:0-12549 GCA_035487495.1 Undibacterium sp. | reverse complement strand
TCATCCCACAAACCGCGCTCTTTCAGGTCGCGCACCAGATGCTCATTGATTTCGGTGAATTCGCCGGACAGGTTCGACTTCACGTACAGGTTCTGGTAGGTCGGCTCGATACAGGCTGAGACACCAATAATGTTGGAAATCGTTGCTGTAGGCGCAATCGCCACACAGTTCGAGTTACGCATGCCGTACTGCTTGATACGATTGCGGACCAGGCTCCAGTCCATGCTTTCCGACATATCCGCTTCCAGGTAGCCGCCGCGCTCTTCCGCCAGCAGCTTCAACGAATCCTGCGGCAGGATGCCGCGATCCCACAAGGAGCCGCGATAGGAGCTGTAACGGCCGCGCTCTTCCGCCAGTTCAGTTGATGCCAGGTAAGCGTAATAGCAAACCGCTTCCATCGATGTATCGGCAAACTGTACGGCATCGTTGGACGCATACGGCACACGCATCATATGCAGGCAATCCTGGAAGCCCATGATGCCCAGACCGACCGGACGGTGACGCAGGTTGGAGTCACGAGCCTTCTTCACTGCATAATAGTTGATGTCGATCACGTTATCCAGCATGCGCATCGCTGTACTTACAGTTTTTTTCAATTTAACGTGGTCCAGCTTGCCGTCTTTCATGTGCGCAGGCATGTTGACCGAACCCAGATTACATACCGCGATCTCGCTGTCGTTGGTGTTCAGCGTGATTTCGGTACACAGATTGGACGAGTGCACCACGCCGACGTGCTGTTGCGGCGAACGGATATTGCAAGGGTCCTTGAATGTGATCCATGGATGGCCGGTTTCAAACAGCATCGACAGCATCTTGCGCCACAGGTCCAGCGCAGCGATTTTCTTGGCCAGCTTCAACTCGCCGCTGGCGGCTTTCGCCTCGTAGCCGGTGTACGCCAGTTCGAAGGCCTTGCCGTATTTGTCGTGCAGGTCGGGGACGTCAGACGGGGAAAACAGCGTCCAGTCGCCTTTTTCCATGACGCGCTTCATGAACAGGTCGGGAATCCAGTTGGAAGTGTTCATGTCGTGCGTGCGGCGGCGGTCATCGCCGGTGTTCTTACGCAGGTCGAGGAACTCCTCGATATCCATATGCCAGGTTTCCAGGTAGGCGCACACGGCGCCCTTGCGCTTGCCGCCCTGGTTGACCGCTACCGCCGTGTCGTTGACCACTTTCAGGAAAGGCACAACACCCTGCGATTTGCCGTTGGTGCCCTTGATATGGGCGCCCAGCGAACGTACCGGCGTCCAGTCGTTACCCAGGCCGCCCGCATATTTGGCCAGCAAGGCGTTTTCCTTGATTGCTTCATAGATACCATCCAGGTCGTCGGCGACGGTGGTCAGGTAGCAGGAAGACAGCTGGGAGCGCTGGGTGCCGGAATTGAACAAGGTCGGGGTCGAGCTCATGAAGTCGAACGACGACAACAGGTTATAGAACTCGATCGCGCGCGCTTCGCGGTTGATCTCGTTCAATGCCAGGCCCATCGCCACACGCATGTAGAAAGCCTGCGGCATTTCTATGCGGATATCGCGGATATGCAGGAAATAGCGGTCGTACAAAGTTTGCAGGCCGATATAGCCGAACTGCAGATCGCGATCGGCAACCAGGGCTTCCCCCAGTTTCTTCAAATCGAACTGGGCCAGTTTCGCATCCAGCAGGTCCGCCTCTATGCCCTTCTTGATAAATTTAGGGAAATATTCGATATACTCGGCAGCCGCATCTTGCTGCGCGACTTCCTTGCCGAAGACTTCCTTACGGACTGTATGCAACAGCAAGCGGGCTGTCACCTGGCTATAGGCAGGCTCTTTTTCCATCAGCGCGCGGGCGGCCAGGATGGCCGACTTGTACAATTCCTCCACCGGTACGCCGTCGTACAGGTTCTTCAGTGTCTCTGCCAGGATCGCTTCCGGATCAACCAGCGTATCGAGGCCTACGCAAGCCGCAGTGATCAGCGCGCGTACCTGCGCCACGTCTAGCGGCAGGCGCTGGCCATCCACCACCATATATAAAGGAGACGTCGCCGTGTCGGCGGCTACCGGGGTCACCAGCGAACGGCGCTCTTCCATGCGTTTGGCGCGGTACAGTACGTAGGCGCGCGCTACGTCATGCTCGCCGGAGCGCATCAGGGCCAGTTCCACCTGGTCCTGCACGTCTTCAATATGGAAGGTGCCGCCGGTAGGCTGGCGACGCACGAGGGCAGACACCACATTGGAAGTTAATTGCTCCACCAGTTCGCGGACACGCGCGGACGCAGCGCCCTGGCCGCCGTTCACCGCCAGGAAAGCCTTGGTCACGGCGATGGAAATCTTGGACGGCTCGAAACCGACAACGGCGCCGTTGCGGCGAATCACGCGAAATTCGCTATAACCGGATCCGTGAGCAGCGGCATTGTGCGCAGGGTTGGATGCAACCGAGCTCAGCTCAGGTGTCGAAGGGGTGGATATTTCAATTGAAGAGTGCATTTCGCCTCCAGGGTCAGCATTAATAAGTACTAGATCGGCAATGCTACAAACTAGTTGCGGCCATTACCGGATTAATCAATATAAACAAGGTGTTGCGGTGTATTGCAAAGCCGGATTTGCTCCTTTTCCGGTCACTTTCAGCATAAATGGCATCATTTTTTTACTTCAGACCGAAAACAAAAGCAAGATGGAAAAACAAATAAAAACCACTAGATATAGTGAAGAAGCTTTGATTTGCACTAATTCTAGTGCCGGTGTGCCGGCAATGCAACCGCTTTTTTTGTTAAAAAGAGAATTATTTAGAGGATATAAAATTCCAAGTGCCGGTTGACTTTTTCAAAGCCCGAACGGAAAGCTTGGCATAGCGTGAGTGAGTGCTAACCTTGAGTCCGCCGTAAATTTTTCCTGTGTCAGGCGCTGGTAGCGCCTCCAGTCAAAACAAGGACCGGGATCGGTCTTGCGGCCGGGAGCGATATGCTCATGCCCGACGATATGGGTAAGCGGATAAACCGCCGCCAACGCCAAGCTAAGTTCCGTCAGGGCGCGGTACTGCGCCTCCTCGAACGGTACTTCATCGCTGCCCTCCAGCTCTATCCCTATGGAATAGTCATTGCATCCGCTGCGGCCGTAGAAACAGGACGAGCCGGCGTGCCATGCACGCCGATTGGCCGAAACGAATTGCAACAGACCGCCATCGCGCCGTATCAGGAAATGCGCAGACACCTGCAAATCACGCAGGGACTCGAAACTGGGGTGGGCGGCATAATCCAGCCGGTTCAGGAACAGGTCGGCAATATGCGGCCCGCCAAATTGCCCCGCCGGCAAACTGATGTTGTGGATTACCAGCAACGATATCCGGGTGCCTGCCGGGCGCTCGTTGAAATGGGGAGAATCGTAGCGCGCCGCGTCAGGACACCAGCCGTCATTGGCGATGAGCAAGCCGGAAGAACCGGTATCTGGCGTATCCATCAGTTCACTCCTCGCCGCCGATCTTCAGTTTTTGTATCTGGTAACGCAATTGGCGGAAACTCACGCCCAGCAATTCTGCCGCCTGGGTGCGATTATTGCGGGTCCTGGCCAGCGCGCGCTGGATGATTTCCCGTTCTATCCTTTCCAGGTAGTCCGGCAGGCAGCATGGAAAATCCGGCGCCGCGAATACCGTCTCCGACAGCGGCTCCAGACTGCCGCGCTCTGCCGCTGCATGCTCGGCGGCCGCTGGCGACAAGGCGACAGCGGACGGCGATGCGCCGTGTGACGGGACAGGGCTTGTCTCTGCCAAAGCTCTGGCAGCATGGGAGTTCCCTCCCGGCTGGCCATTAGCGCCATGCCGGCCGCCGCGCAAAGCCAGGTCTTCAAGCTCAATCACGCCGTTATCGGCAAAAGCCACCGCTCTTTCCAGTATGTTTTCTAACTCCCGCACATTACCGGGGAAATCATAGGCGACGAGTGCCTGCAACGCAGGCTCCGACAAGGAAATTTTTTCGCCGGACTGGCCCAGGCGCCGCAGGATCGCGTCGGACAGCTCGACGATGTCTTCCAGCCGCTCGCGCAGAGGCGGCAGGCTCAGCTCGATCACATTCAGACGATAGTACAAATCCTGCCGGAACTTGCCCGCAGCAACACAATCGGCCAGATTCTGGTGGGTGGCGCTGATAATCCTGACATCCACCGGCTCTTCCGCGGTAGCGCCCACCTTGCGTACCCGGCGTTCCTGTATCGCGCGCAACAGCTTGACTTGCATGGCCAAAGGCAGGTCGGCCACTTCATCCAGCATCAGCGTGCCGCCGCCGGCCGCCTGAAAAAAACCCTCCCTGTCGTCATGGGCGCCGGTAAAGGCGCCCTTGCGGTAGCCGAAAAACTCAGCCTCCATCAGGGTTTCGGGTATCGCACCGCAGTTGACCGCAATAAATGGCTTGGCGGCCCGCACGCTATTGGCATGAATCTCGCGGGCGGCCAGTTCCTTGCCGCTGCCGGATTCGCCGGTAATAATGACCGGCGCCATGCTGCGCGCCAGCCGGCTGATCTGCAGGCGCACTCCCTGTATACCGGCCGATTGGCCTATCAGGACCGAGGCGCCGGCATGTTCAAGCCGCTCGGCTGCAGCCTGGCCGGATTGCTTATCCGCCGGGGCTTCATTCATCTGCAATGCCGACCTGACCAGCTTGCGCAGTTGATCCAGGGCGACGGGTTTGGACACATAGTCAAACGCGCCGGCCTTCAGCGCCACTACCGCATTGTCGGCACTGCCGAACGCCGTGATCACGGCGATCGGCGTCGTCTTGTAATTAGCGCCGACTTCAAACACCAACTCCATGCCGGAGCCGTCCGGCAGGCGCATGTCCGTCAACACCAGCGCATAACTATTTTTTGCAAGACAGGCCCTGGCCGCCGCCAGCGACTCTGCGCTGTCCACATCCAGCCCCATCTTGATCAAGGTGATTTCCAGCAATTCGCGCAAATGCGCTTCGTCATCGACAACGAGGATGCGCGGAACACTTTGAGTGTCTTTGGTGCTCATGGTTTACCAGCTAAAGAAAAATTAATCACAAAACGGCCGGTGGGCGCGGTATTCGCCGGCGGCGCGGCCAGAAATGAGGCTTGCGGGGACATTTGCGGCTCATCAATACGGTATTCATAGTCCAGCAACGCGTGATTATTCAGGCAGAGCTCGCGCGCCATGTACAGCCCCAAACCGGTACCCTTGCTGGAAGTGGTATAAAAAGGTTCAAACAGATGCGACCTTACCTCGTGCGTAATACCCGGCCCATCATCCTGGATATGCAACTCTTTCCGGTCCGGCGCGCCGGCGTTGGCCCATATCCGGATGCTGGCGGGCGAGTTGCTGGCATACCGTATCGCATTCGACAACAAGTTCATCACGATCTCGCGCAAATGCAAGGGATCAAACTGTACTGTGAAATTGACGCTGTGATCAACATAGATCAGGTTGGTCGCCAGCCCGCGCGTTTCATTCAGATCCAGCACTATTTCCTGGATCGCCGGGATCAGCAAGAACGGCTCATGGTCAGTCTGCGCCTTGCGGGACAGCTTCAGAATGTCCTCTATCAGCTGATTCAGCCGCAACACATTATCGTCGACTATCTTCAACAGGCGGCGTGCCTGGGCATCTTGAGGAATGTCTTCATTCAATAGGGATGCGGCATAGGAAATCGACGACAGCGGATTCCTTACTTCATGCGCAATGCTCGCGGTCAGCCGCCCCATCGACGCAAGTTTCAGTTGCTGCGCCTGGTTCTCGATCTCCGACACATCCTGCATGAAGATGATGGTATACGCCCCCTGCTCGCTGTCTATGTCGGCAATATCGTCATTGTCGATAGTCACAAACCTCAGCTTCAGGTGGGCAACAAAATCGCGCCTGCCGGCTTCCCTGTCCGGGTTTTCCGCCGTGGTCCCGCCGCCCCTGCGGTCCTCGAAAAGCCTGACTGCCACCAGCGCCGTGTCCGAATCGGCAAGGTCGGATTTGGCCAAGAATTTTTGCTGCCAGGCGATCAGGGCAACCGAGATCGGGCTTAGCCCGGCAAAATCCTGCAGCTTGAGATGGATTTCGCGCGTGCTGACCATGCCCCCCAGCATGCGCTCTGCGGCAGGATTGATCTCAAACAGGCGGCCGAACTGGTCCACCACCAGCAGTCCATCGCCCATGTCGGCGATCACCAGCCGATTGATCGCTTGCTGGATCGCCAGTTCCTTGCCCCGCTGCGCCGCCAGTTCCTCTTGCCAGATCAGCTTGCTCGCCAGCCGGTTGAGAACATACACCACGGCAAAAAATGCGGCTCCATACAACCCGGCTTGTGAAATCGATATGCCCTCATCCAGTTGCAATACCTGATAGGCGCTCTCCAGCAACAAGAACAGCGCAACAATGGAGGTAAAGAACAGGGCCCAGATCAGCGGCGCCAGCACGCCCGCCCCCGCCAGCGGAAACAGGTAGAGGATAGCCAGGCCATTCTTGGCGCCGCTGGTCCCCACATACAGGATGGAAATAATCGTGATGTCGACCGCGGTCTGCGCCGCCAGTTGCAACATGAAGCGTTGCGGCCAATATATCTTTAGCAATACAAAAGCGATTGCCAGCAACAGATAGACGATACAGGTTTCGCGAAACAGCACATTCTCCGGCGACCAGAACAAATGTACGCTTTTCAGGCCGAGGTAACCCAGCAGGACCAGGGCCACCACCACCCGCGACACGTTCAGGGTTTGCAGCGAACGCCCGAAAGTATGGCTATTTGACCGGAAGGAAGGGGAGACTGGCATCGGTATCAGCGAGCGCCGTCCTGATTCGCATGCTCTTCACAACAATAAGTCTGCGGTCCCCTATGCACAGCTTCCGATGCCGGGATGTAGATTTGGCAGGCAGCGCAGCAAACCATGGTTTCAGCATCCCTGGCCGCGCTATCGGCAGCAGGCGGCGGTGCAGTTTGCTGCTCGCGGGGCGGTGAGACAGCCGTCTGTATTCTTTTTCTCAGCGCCAGGATAACCAGGACGAACAAGGCCAGCCAGATCAGTACCCTCATGCCAGGCTCCTATGCAACAAGACTTCCAGCACAAACCTGCTGCCGACGTAAGCCAGCAGCAGGGTCAGGAAACCGGTCAAGGTAAAACTCAGCACCGTTTTGCCGCGCCAGCCGCGCCATTGACGGCCTGCCAGCAAGATGCCGAACAAGGCCCAGGAAAGTAAGGACAGTATGGTTTTGTGGTCCCATTTGAAAGCGACGCCCAGCACCTGCTCGGAAAAGATCACGCCCGACAATACAGTCAGGCTCAGCAGCAAGAATCCTATAAACACCAGCCGAAACAGGATTTTTTCCATGGTCAGCAAGGCCGGCAGGCGCTCTACCGCCGTCGCCAGGCGCGCACTGAGCCAATTGGGCGTCTTGTTGCGGCGATGTCCATGCAAATGGGCATCCTGCAAAGTCATTACCAGCGCGTGAAAGGCGGCAATTGTCAAAGTGCTATATGCCAGCAAGGCGATGGCTATATGCCATGGAAACATCGCCGTCTTGCCGGCCAGGGTAATCACACTGCCAGGAAAAAAAACCGGCAAGACCGCCATCAGCGAGGCATTCGGCAGCAACAGGACGCGCAAGCCGTCCAACGAGAAATTACGGCTCTCCAGCCAGTACACCATGACCGACACCCATAACGCGCCGGACAGCATCATGGCAAAGCCGACCCTGACCGCATCCGGTGCAAACATGGTTTGCCACAGGGCCAGGCCGTGCGCTACCCAGCCTGCCGCTGTCGTCATAGACACCAGCAGGCGCCGTTGCGCGGAGATGAAAACGCAGCCAAGGTAGAGCGCGGCTGCCAGAAACGAGAGATAGGTTTGCATGACACAAGTTTACACTATGTCAGCATTGAAATTCTATTCGATGCTGATTCTGCCTTCATTCGTGCCGGATCGCAACCTGCTTCGTCCATGCCTTTACCGCATGGATGCGACCTACTCGGGATGGCGCGCGCCCCCCGACCACTGATATTTTTTCAGCTTGTCGTACAGGGTTTTCTTGGGTATGCCCAAGCTCTCTGCGGCCGACGCGACATTCCCGGCATTGGCCTTCATTGCCTCGGCAATCAGGCTCGCCTCGTAGGCATCCATTCTCCTGGGCAAAGTATCCGGGCCCGCAGCCGCGTTGCTGCCGCTGGCCGCGCCAGCCCCAGCCTCGTCATCCAGCACGCCCAGCACCAGTTTGTCGGCAAAATTACGCAATTCGCGTACATTACCCGGCCAGTCGCGCTGCTTCCACAGTTCTATCTGGGCGCTGTGCCAGTCCGGCACAGGTTTTTGATAGCGCAGCGCTGCTTTCTGCACAAAATAAGCCAGCAGCATGGGGATATCCTGCCTGCGCTCGTTCAGCCGCGGCAGGCTCAGGCTGACCACGCTCAGCCTGTAATACAGATCCTCGCGAAATTTTCCGTCCGCGCTCAAGGCCAGCAGATCCATTTTACTGGCGGCAATGACACGGCAATCCAGGTCGATCTGGACATTGCCGCCTAACCGCTCCAGCCTGCGCTCCTGCAACACCCGCAATAGCTTCACCTGCAACGCCAGCGGCATGCTTTCTATTTCATCAAGAAATATCGTACCGCCGTTGGCATATTCCAGCTTGCCTATGCGGCGTTTCTGGGCGCTGGTAAAAGCCCCCGCTTCGTGCCCGAAGATCTCGCTTTCAAACATGGATTCGGGCAAGGCGCCGCAATTGATGGCGACAAATTCCCCTCTGCGCCCGGAGTTCGCATGCAATAGCCTGGCCACCACTTCCTTGCCGGTGCCGGTGGCGCCGTTGATCAATACATCGGCCTGGGTGGGGCCTATATTCTGGATGAATTTGCGCACTTTCTCTATCGGCGCAGACTGGCCTATCAGGTCCGGCATGTCGGGACGCGCGGCCAGGGTTTGCTTCAAGCTGCGATTTTCCAGCACCAGCCTGCGCTTTTCCTGCGCCCTGAGCGCCGTTTCCTGCAGGCGCTCGGCAGCGTAGGGCTTCTCTATGAAGTCATACGCGCCAGTACGCATCACGTTCACCGCCATGCTGATATCGCCGTGGCCGGTAATCACAATCACCGGCAGGTCGGCATCTGCAGCCACGACTTGCGCCAGCACGTCCAGCCCCGATTGCCCAGGCAGGCGCACATCGGTCACGACGATTCCGGCAAACCCGGCGTGCAGCCATTGCTGCGCCTGTTCGGCGCTGGCGCAGGCATGTACGGCAAGACCGGCGAGCTCCAGCGTCTGCGCCGTCGCCAGGCGCACCGCCTGTTCATCTTCAATTAGCACCGCTTCCATCTACTGCCCCCTATTCCCGCCATATTCCTATTGATCGGTGCGCCCGGCCGCGCTGAGCGGTATCTCTATGACGAACTCGGCGCCGCCGCCGGCAATGTTCCTGGCGCTCAGTCCGCCATTCATCGCCTGCACGATGGACGAGGAAATCGCCAGCCCCAGCCCCAATCCCTTGCCGGACGGTTTGGTCGTGAAGAAAGGCTCGAACAGATGCTGCACGGCTTCATCCTGCAAGCCCGGCCCCGTATCCAGGATACTGATGTTTACCCTATTATCCTCGGCAGTCAGGCGAATGGATATCTTCTTGAGCGCCGAGTTTTCCACTGCATCCAAGGCATTGCGCAACAGATTCAGCAACACCTGCTCCAGGCGCACCGGATCACCTGGCACAAACAAGGCATCGTCCAGCTGCAGCTCAAGTTGCACCGCCTGCCGCTCAAACTCGCTATGCAATAAACGCACCGCCGCATGGATGGCGCCTCCCACGTCCACGGCGGACACCGCCTGCGGACTCTTGCGGGCAAAGCCCTTCAATTGCCCGACGATCTGTCCCATGCGGGCGCTGGCATGGCTGATATGGCGGAGGTTGTCGGCAGCCTGCGCCAGCTTGCCTTGCGACAAAAATGTGCCTGCATTGTCGGCAAACGCCCGTATCGCCGTCAGCGGCTGGTTTAACTCATGGGTGATCCCGGCCGCCATCTGGCCCAGCATCGCCAGCTTGCCGGCTTGCACCAGCTCGTTTTGCGTGGAGCGCAGCAGCGACTCGGTTTCCTTCAGCTTGTCGTATTTCAGCGCCAATTGCTGATTGGCAGACATCAATTGATCGGTCCGCTCCGCTATTTTGCGGTCCAGCTCCAGCGCGGCCTGTTTCAAGGCAAATTGCGCCGCCATCCCCTCTTGCAGCCGGCGCCGGCGCTGGTCGTAGACACCGATAAAGGCCGCCAGCACGATCAATACCAGGAAACACAGCACGGCAGCCTGCACGCCGGCCCGAACGGCCTTGGCCTCCGAGGGGAACAGCATCAGTTGCCAGCCCAGGCGGCCTATCGGGCGGGCAACGTATTCGCCAAAGCCCTGCCGCTCCGGCTTCGGCAAATCCAGGATGGGCGTGATCCGATTGCCGACATATTGCAAGGTATTCGCAATATTCTGCTGCACTACCACATCCAGTGCATGCAGGCTATGGTATTGCCAGGCGTTGCGGTTGCTCAGGAAGACCACGCCCTGCCTGTCGGCCAGCGCAATCGCTTCTTCGCTGCTGCGCCATGCCTGCGCGAACTCGTTCAGGCTGATCTTGACCGCGATCACGCCTATCGGCGCGGTCGAGCCGCGCTGCGCGCCTGCCGGGTAGACCGGCTGCGCAATAAAATAGCCGGGTATGCTGGTGGTATTGCCTATTGCATAGAAGCGCCCGGCATTGCCCTTGATGGCCTCGGTAAAATAGGGGCGGAAATTGAAATTCTGGTCCATGAAGGTCTGCTGCGCATCCCAATTGCTGGCAGCGACGGTCAATCCCTTACTATCCATCAGGTAGATCGCGGCAACCTTCGCATGCAACTGTATGTCTTTGAGCGTGGCGTTCAAAGTGCGGGCCAGCGCGGCATCCGCAGGCGAGGACAATAGCTGCGACGTCAGCGGCAGATAGGCTACCGAATACGGCAGGGTTTCGTACTTTTCCAGCGTCGATTCCAGATCGAGGGCAATGATCTGCAATTGACGTTCAGCAGCATAGCGGTAGTCTTCGCGCGCTTTTTTTGCGGCAAACAGATAGGCGGCAAAAACCATCGCGACCGCAATTGTCGCCATGCATACGAGCAAGGCAATACGCCTGGGTGCCGCCATAAGCCGAGATTCCTTTTTACTGCATACGCCGGGTTCAAGAGCCAAGCACGCATTCCAGCGTTGCTAGTCGATTGCCGCCAGTTTCAATTCATCATTATGATGACGCTGCTGCTCTTCCATCACCAATTGCCCCAGTTCGCGCTTCAGTACATTGAATTCGGCGGCGGACGGATCGCGCAGGCGCGGCAAGTCGACAAGGATGTCGCGCTTGACCGTGCCGGGGCGATAGGTCATCACGATGATGCGGTCGGCCAGGTAGATCGCCTCTTCTATGCTGTGGGTCACAAAGATGATGGTCTTTTTCAATTCGGACCAGATACGCAGCAATTCATCCTGCAGATTGCGGCGGGTCAGCGCGTCCAGCGCGCCAAAAGGCTCGTCCATCAGCATGATCGGCGAATCCAGCGCCAGCACGCGGGCGATGGCGACCCGCTGCCGCATGCCGCCGGACAAATCCTTGGGAAAGCGCGCCCGGAAGTCGCTCAAGCCCAGCATCGCCAGCAAGGAACCGACCTTGTGCTGTATCTCCGCCTTGCCGCTGCCCTTGATTTCCAAGCCGAACGCGACATTCTGCTCCACCGTCATCCAGGGAAACAGCGCGTATTCCTGGAACACCATGCCGCGGTCCGGACCGGGGGCACTGACCGTCTGGCCGTCGGTAACAATGGTGCCGGACGACGGCAGCGAAAATCCCGCCACCGCATTCAACAAGGTGGACTTGCCGCACCCGGATGGGCCGAGCAGGCAGACAAACTGGCCCTCCGGGATTTCCAGGTTGATATCCTTGAGCGCCACGACCTCCTTGTCGGCGCTCTGGAATATCTTGTTGACCGCGCTTACGCGTATCTGTGCGCTTTGCATCTCAATTCTCCAGGCCGCGATGCCAACGCAGCAAATAATTGTTGAGCTTGTTCATGCCCAAATCCAGGGCCAGGCCTATGAAGCCTATCGTAAACATGCCTGCCATTACCTTGTCGGTCCACGCATATTCGCGCGCTTCATTGATGCGAAAGCCCAGGCCGTTAGGCACTGCGATCAGTTCGGATACGATCACGATCATGAAGGCAGAGCCTATCGCGATCCTGATACCGGCCAGGATGTACGGCGTCGCCGCCGGCAGCATCACCCGCAGCAATAGCGTGCGGCTGCCGGCGCCCAGGTTTTGCGCGGCACGCAGGTAGATGCTGTCGACCTGGCGCACGCCGGTAATGGTGTTAATCAAGATAGGGAAAAACGCGGCTATCGAGATCATGAAGGCGGCCGGCGGATTGCCCAGGCCAAACCACAGCATGGCCAGCGGCGTGTACGCGCTGGGAGGAATCGGGCGCAGCACCTGTATCAGGATATATAAATGGTCATAGACGCGTTTGCTGGCGCCCATCACGATGCCCAGCGGCAGCGCCAGCCCGCCACCGATCAGGAAGCCGATCAGCACGC
>DATHMC010000318.1:0-7784 GCA_035487495.1 Undibacterium sp. | reverse complement strand
GGACGCATTTGCCCGCCTGGATGAAAAGCAGGCGATCAAGCTGATCGCACAGGATGCTTTGATCGATAATGATTTCAGCTCTATCATGCGCAACCTGATTACCTTCATGATGGAAGATCCGAGTACGATCACTTCTTCGCTGAATACGCTGTGGGTAGCCAAGGCGATAGAACGTATCGGAGACCACTCCAAGAATATTGCCGAGCACGTGATTTACATCGTCGAGGGCAAGGACATCCGCCACTCCGACTATGTAGCCACCAAGCAGGAACAGACTAACTAAATAGAGGGCGGCCTTTCAAATCGTCGTGGAGTCGTCAATGCAGGTATGGATGACGCATGCAACGCACTGGGGTTGATAAAGGTCACAAATTAATGGCTGCTGATAAAACTACTATCCTGATTGTTGAAGATGAACCGGCGATCGTCGAGCTGGTGACATTTAGTTTGCGCGCGGCGGGCTGGAATACTTTTGCCGTCAATAATACGGCAGAGGCCTGGGAGTTTATCCAGCGCCGCACCCCGCAACTGATCTTGCTGGACTGGATGCTGCCGGACCAGAGCGGTTTGCGCTTATTGTCCAAAATCCGTTCCGACCGCCAGTTCAATGAAATGCCGGTGATCATGCTGACCGCCAAAAGCATGGAAGAAGACAAGATTGCCGGGCTCGACCACGGCGCCGATGACTATGTCACCAAGCCGTTTTCTCCCCGTGAGCTGACCGCGCGCATCAAGGCGCTATTGCGCCGCAAGAGCCCGGAGCACGCTCAGTCTTCGCTGACTGCCGGCGGCGTCGTGCTCGATCCGGTCAGTTGCACGGTCAAGATCGATGAACAGAAAGTCGATATCGGTCACGCCGAATACAAGTTGCTGAAATTCTTCATGGCCCATCCGGAGCGTGTTTTTTCCCGCAGCCAGCTGCTGGACAAAGTGTGGGGGGACCATGTGGTGATAGAAGAGCGCACGGTCGACGTGCACGTGCTGCGCTTGCGCAAGGTGTTGAAAAGCGCCGAGTCGCTGATCAAGACGGTGCGTAGCGTAGGCTATATGCTATCGGAAAAATAATTCCATCCTCTGCGTCCGAACAAAGCCCGGACCGGATACTGCCGGCTTGTGGCCGTCGCCAGCGGACGCAAGCGGGAGTAGACTATGTATCCTGCCGGCAGTCCATCTTTGTTCCCGACAGGTCTATGGCGGGCCTGTCGACAGGCCAAGTTTGATGTTTCAAGGTATTCATTAATGCATCCTCATCTCCTGTTTTGGGTTCCCGCCATTGTGCGCATGATTGTCGTATTAATCGGCGGCGGCCTGGTCTGGTTTTTTGCCGGCCCCATGTGGGGACTTTCTACGGCGCTGGCCGGCATGATAGGCTTGATTTTGATCCAGCTGTCGTATTTGCTGCGCCTGGCCGATTGGCTGGATAACCCCAGCAGCGTCAGGCTGCCGGACGGCTGGGGCGCTTGGACCGAGATATTTTCTCGCCTGTACCGCTTGCGCCGCGGCGACGAAAAAAACCAGGCCGAGCTGGCAGAATGGCTGGCGCGCTTCAGGCAGGCAATGACCTTGCTGCCGGATGGCGTGGTGATCATGGACGACGTGCTGTTTCTGGAATGGTGCAATCCGGCGGCAGAAAAACATCTGGGCCTCAGCCTGGCCAAAGACAAGGGCATGCGAGTGACCAATCTGGTGCGCAGCCCGGAGTTCATGGACTACATCATCCTCGGCCGCTATGAGACGCCGCTGACGCTGGCTTTCCGTGACCGCAAGCTGATCGCCCACATCATCCCGTTTGAAAACCGCCGGCAGATCCTGGTGACGCATGACATTACTGAATCGGAGCGCATAGACATGTTGCGCCGCGACTTCATCGCCAATGCCTCGCACGAATTACGCACGCCCTTGACGGTGATCAACGGCTTCCTGGAAATCGCCTCAATGGAGCCGAACCTGGATGCGCAGACCCGCCTGTCCCACTTGAAGCTGATGACGGAGCAGGGCGAGCGCATGCAAAGGCTGGTGGAGGATATGCTGACCCTGACCCGGCTGGAATCCATGGACCATCCTATCCGGCCTGGCGGTCAACATGCGGGTATTGCTGGACAAGATATTGCAAGAAGCGCACGCACTGTCCGCGGGGCGGCATCAGATTACGCTGGAATTCGACGGCCCCGATATCCTGGGCAGCACCGACGAGATCCGCAGCGCGCTGATCAACCTGGTGACCAATGCTATCCGCTACACGCCGGAGCAGGGCACGATCAAACTGATCTGGAAAAATTTTGCGCAGGGGCCGAAATTTATCGTGCAGGACAATGGCATAGGCATCAGCGCCGAGCATATCTCGCGCCTGACCGAGCGCTTCTATCGGGTCGACAAGAGCCGTTCGCGGGAGACGCAGGGCACGGGTTTGGGCTTGGCAATCGTCAAGCATGTCTTGTTGCGGCATAAGGCTAGTCTGGCGGTGGAGTCTACGCCGGATGTGGGGAGCAAGTTTTGCGTGCAGTTTCCGCTGGCGGCGGTGGTGCCGGCTGAGGTGCTGGCAGGATAGTTTTTTGCAAAACCGAGTCGGCATGTCGGTTCAACGTTTGATGTTGGATCGCACTTCGCGGTTACATGCCGGGGGTGGCCCGGCGGCCACTTACTTTCTTTGCTTCGCACCTAGCCGGCCGCCCAAAAAGTAAGCAAAGAAAGGCGACCGCAAGCCTCGCCCCTTCGGGGTGCCCGATTGTGCGGTACAAAAAATGGGAAACGGGCGAAACTCGCCTGCGGCTCAGACACACCCGTTTCTGATCCATTTTCTGTACCGCACAATCGGCGAGTCTCCCAGCGGATAAACGTCAACGGCAACTGCAACCAGGCCATCCTTCATCGAATACCGAATATCTGCAACCAGGTCTTCAATGTAAAAACGCCACATGCATCAGCAATGTGGCGTTTTTACGTGAAGCAGAAGTATTATTTTCCGATAGCCTTGGTGCGCTCTACCAGCCAGGCCTTGGCATCGCCGCTCACGCGTGGTGACAGGCGTTCCAGTACCGTGGCGTGGTAATCGTTGACCCATTCAATTTCATCCTCGCGCAGCAGGCTCAGGTCCATGCAGCGGGTGTCGATCGGGCACAGGGTCAGGGTTTCAAATTTCAGGTATTCGCCGAACTCGGTCGTTTGCGCCGGCACTGCCAGCAGCAGGTTTTCTATGCGCACGCCCCATTTGCCCGGGCGGTAGATGCCGGGTTCGTTGGACGTGATCATGCCGGGTTCCATCGCGGTGTGCGGTTCCGGCATCGCGTAGCAGGAGATGGATTGCGGGCCCTCGTGCACGTTCAGGAAGTAACCTACGCCGTGACCGGTGCCATGGCCGTAGTTGATGCCGTCGGCCCAGATCGGTGCGCGGGCGATGGTGTCCAGCATGGGGGAGAAGGTGCCGCGCGGGAACTGCACGCGGGTCAGCGCGATCATGCCCTTCAGCACCAGCGTGAAGTCGCGCTTTTGTGCCGCGGAAACCGTGCCTATCGGGACCACGCGGGTAATGTCGGTCGTGCCGTTCAGGTATTGGCCGCCGGAGTCGATCAGCAGCAGGCCGTCGCCTTCAATGACGGAATGCGATTCCGGCGTGGCGCGGTAATGCGGCATCGCGCCGTTGGGATTAAAGCCGGCGATGGTATTGAAGCTGAGCGAGATAAAGTGCGGCTGGCGCGCCCTGGCGGCGGTCAGCTTTTCATCGATCGTCAATTCCGTGATGCGCTCCCGGCCTTGGGCTTGTTCAAACCAGGCGAAGAACTCGCTCAGGGCAGCGCCGTCCTGTTCCATCGCCTCGCGCACGAATTGCGCCTCTTGCGCATTCTTGCGCGATTTGGCAAACACCGAGGGATTGATGGCCTCGATCACCTTGACCGCCTGCGGGACCGCTTGCCTGAAGCCGTAGGTGATGCGGCGCGGATCGATCAGCAGATTGGCAGCTACCGGCAGCGCAGACAGCGCTGCCGCCGCGTTTTCATACGCAGATATCCTGACGCCATCCCTGGACAGCGCAGCGGCGATGTCGGCCGATACCTTGTGCGACGATACAAACAGCGTGGCATCGTGCAGGCCGATCAATGCGTGCGCGACGAAGACCGGGTTGTAGCTGACGTCGGAGCCGCGCAGGTTGAATATCCATGCCAGGTCGTCGACGGTGGAAACAAAGTGCCAGTCCGCGCCTTTGGCCTGCATCTGTTCGCGCACCAGCCGCAATTTTTCACTACGGCTGACAACCGCGTACGGCGCCGCATGTTCGTAGATCGCAGCTTCAGGCACCGCCGGCCGGCCGGCCCAGATATCCTGCAGCAGGTCGTGGCTGGTGTTGAGTTGCACATCTTTCGCGCTCAGGGCTTGCTCCAGCGCCCTGGCGGTGGCCAGTCCCAGCACTGCGCCATCGATACCCGCGACCTGGCCGGCCCGCAGATTGGCGGCCAGCCAGTCTATATGCATGGTGGCGGCCGCAGACGGTATCTTCATCATCTGTATGCCGGTTGGCGCCAAATCCTTTTCCGCCTGTTCCCAGTAACGGCTATCCACCCACAAGCCGGCAAAGCTCTCGGTGACGATCAGCGTGCCGACGGAGCCGGTAAATCCTGAATAGCGCGCACGCCCTTGCCAACGCTCCGGCAAGTATTCCGACAGATGCGGATCGGCGGACGGAATGATGTAGGCGTCCAGGCCTTTTTCACGCATGGCACTGCGCAATTGCACGATGAGGGCGGGGATGGAGGATGTGACTGCATTCGGGCTGATGGGGCTATTCATGGATGGTTTCGCGTGAAGTATAGGAGTGAGCCGAGGGTGGCGGGCTATGTCAGACCTTTGTTAACGGACCCTGAATCTTGTTCCGGGCGGTAATTCGGCTTAAAAGTATAAAGTAAATATATTTAAAAAGCCGAAAACGCCTGAATTCGTGATTTTGTTTTGATTTTTTCCGCTTTGACGGGGAAAAATGTCTATCGCTTTAAAAAACGGCGCATGACATTCGGTGCCGGTTCATTCGGGTTGGCGTGCGAGTATTCGAGTTCCGGCGCCAGTTCAAAGCCATGACTTGCGTAAAAGTCCAGCAGGCGCGGCTGGTCGGAGCGCACCCCCAGCCTTAATTCCGCGACTCCGGCAGCTTGTGCCGAATGGATCACGGCTTCCAGCAGATGCCGTGACAGCGCACCGCCCCTGAAGCACGGCAGCACACCCATGCGCAGCATTTCCCAGATGTTGGATGCGGTTTCCAGCGGCAGCCAGCGCACCGAACCCGCCGTTTCTCGATTGGCCAGCAACACGAAACCGCCGCCCAGCTTCAAATCGCCGGCAACCCTGTCGCTACTCTCGTGGTGGCCGCTGGAGGAGGCCGCTACCTTGTCCGCCCAGCAAAGACGGGTCAGATGCGCGATCAGTTGCGCATCTTCCGCCGTGGCCTTCCTAACGATCATCTCCATGCAGCGCTGTTTATCTGACGCGCATGCCTGGCGTAGCGCCAGGCCATGGTTCCAGCACGTACAGGCCTGGATTGGTTTTTTCGTCGGCGGCAGAAGCGGCCAGCACCATGCCTTCCGACATGCCGAATTTCATTTTGCGCGGCGCCAGGTTGGCGACCATCACGGTAAATTTACCGATCAGCTGTTCCGGCTGGTAAGCCGATTTGATGCCGGAAAACACATTGCGGGTACGGCCTTCGCCGACGTCCAGCGTCAGGCGCAGCAATTTGTCCGAACCGTCCACATGTTCGCAGTTGACGATCTTGGCGATGCGCAAATCGATCTTGGCAAAGTCATCGATCTTGATTTCCGGCGCCAGTTCTTCAATGCTGCCTTCGGCAACGGCGGCTTCCGATGCCGGCGTTGCTGCAGCTACTGCTGGAACCGGGGCATCAAACAGCGAGTCGAAAATCTTGATGTCCACGCGCTGCATCAGATGCTTGTATTCACCGATTAAATGGTTTTGCGGGAGCGAATTATGTATTTCATCCCAGCGATCAGTTTTGCAATTGAGCCATGAGGCAACAGCTTTTGCCAGATCTGGGAGTATTGGCGCAAGCATAATGGTCAGGTTCTTAAATAAACCCAAAGCCGTAGTACAAACTTGGTGCAATTCTTCGCTACGGGCTGGGTCTTTGGCTATGACCCATGGGGCTTCTTGTGCGACGTATTGATTTGCCTCGTCTGCCAGTTCCATAATTTTGCGAAGAGCTTTGCTGAATTCGCGGGCTTCGTACAAATCTTTGATTTCTTGAGTGGCAGCAAATGTTGAATTAAACAGTGCCTGGCATTTTGGATCTTCTTTACCAAGTCGTCCGTCGAAACGTTTGGTAATAAAGCCGGCCGTGCGGGAAGCGATGTTCACATATTTGCCGATCAGGTCGGCATTCACGCGGGCGACGAAATCGTCCGGGTTCAAATCCAGGTCTTCCACTTTCGCGTTCAGCTTGGCGGCGAAGTAATAACGCAGCCACTCCGGATTCATGCCGATTTCCAGGTAGCGCAGCGGCGAGATGCCGGTGCCGCGCGACTTCGACATTTTCTCGCCGGACACGGTGACGAAGCCGTGCGCGAACACATTGTCCGGGGTCTTGTAGCCGGAAAATTTAAGCATCGCCGGCCAGAACAGCGTATGGAAATAGGTAATGTCCTTGCCGATGAAGTGCACCTGCTCGGTTTGCGGATCGGCCATGAAGGCGTCGTAGTCGCGGCCGGTCTTGCTGAAATAATTTTTCAGCGAAGCCAGGTAGCCGACCGGTGCATCCAGCCAGACATAGAAATATTTGCCCGGTTCGTCAGGGATTTCTATGCCGAAGTAGGGAGCGTCGCGGCTGATGTCCCAGTCGCCCAGGCCGCCTTCGCCTTCCAGCCATTCCTTGCATTTATTCGCGACTTCGGATTGCAGCCGTTTGCTGTTCAATGCCCACTCGCGCAGGAATTCCACGCATTTGGTATCGGACAGTTTGAAGAAGAAGTGCTCGGACGACTTCATCACCGGTGTGGCGCCGGTCAATACCGAGTAAGGGTTTTTCAGTTCGGTCGGCGAATACACGGCGCTGCATACCTCGCAGGAATCGCCGTATTGGTCCTTGGCGCCGCATTTCGGGCATTCGCCTTTGATGTAGCGGTCCGGCAGGAACATGTTCTTCACCGGATCATAGAATTGTTCTATGGTCTTGCTGGTAATGAAGCCGGCGGCTTTCAGCTTGCGATAGATGTCCTGCGACAGCGCGTGATTCTCCGGGCCGTCGGTAGAGTGCCAGTTATCGAAAGAGATATGGAAGCCGTCCAGGTATTGCTTGCGGCCGGCAGCGATCTGCGCGACGAATTCCTGCGGCGTGATGCCGGCTTTTTCCGCTGCAATCATGATAGGCGCACCGTGCGCATCATCGGCGCAGACAAAAGACACGTCGCTATCCTGCATTCGCTGATGACGTACCCAGATGTCGGCTTGCACATATTCCATGATGTGGCCGAGGTGGAAGGGCGCGTTAGCGTAGGGCAGGGCAGTAGTAACGAACAGCTTGCGAGTCATGTCAATGCACTTATCTAGAAGGTAGGGATAAAAAGGATGAAACGAGGGCATTATTCTAACAGCGAAATGCGCCATTCATTCAGTATGGTGTATTCCACATGAAATAGGCGATATTGGCTGCCGGTTAATAGTATTTAGTGAAATGATAAGCAAATGATAAGCAATAGACAGCATCCATCCCCTGCGGCGGTACAGGGCTTTGCCATATCCGGGGCCGTTTTGCGCTAGACTGGCAACCTATCTATGGAGAGATATGC
>DATHMC010000317.1:0-8691 GCA_035487495.1 Undibacterium sp. | reverse complement strand
CGCCAAGCGCTGGCTGTCGTTCAAGATATTCAACCTGCAGCCCTCGGAATTGATGAAGTTGTTTGTGGTCCTGTACGCGGCAGACTACACGGTGCGCAAACAGGAATACATGCGCAAGCTGACCAAGGGTTTCCTGCCGATGGCGGCGGCGGTCGGCGTAGTGGGTTTGCTGCTGTTGCTGGAGCCGGATATGGGAGCCTTCGGCGTGATTGTCTGTATCGCGATGGGCATCCTGTTTTTGGGCGGCATCAACGGCGTCTGGTTCGGCGGCATTGCGGCCACTCTGGTAGGCATTTTCAGCATGCTGATTGTGCTGTCGCCATGGCGGCGCGAGAGGATTTTTGCCTACCTGAATCCCTGGGTGGAAGAGAATGCGCAGGGCAAGGCCTACCAATTGTCGCACTCGCTGATCGCATTCGGCCGCGGCGAGTTGTTCGGCGTCGGCCTGGGCGCCAGCGTCGAGAAATTGCACTATTTGCCGGAAGCGCATACCGACTTCTTGCTGGCGGTGATCGGCGAGGAACTGGGATTTGCCGGCGTGCTGGTGGTGGTGCTGCTGTTCTACTGGCTGGTCAAGCGCGCATTTGAAATCGGCCGGCAGGCGATCGCGCTGGACCTGACCTTTGCCGGCCTGACGGCCAAAGGGATAGGCATCTGGATAGGGGTGCAGGCCTTCATCAACATGGGGGTGAACCTGGGCCTGTTGCCGACCAAGGGCCTGACCTTGCCGCTAATGAGTTATGGCGGTTCGGGCGTATTGATTAATTGTATCGGTTTGGCGATTTTGTTGCGTATAGATTATGAAAACCGCTTGCTGATGCGCGGAGGCCGGGTATGACGCCAGTGCCAACCGTGCCATCCGCTGGAGCGGGCAAAAAATTATTGATCATGGCGGCCGGTACCGGCGGCCATATCTTCCCCGGCCTGGCGATCGCCGAAACCATGAAGGCGCGCGGCTGGCAAGTGTCGTGGCTTGGCACCAGCAAGGGCATGGAAGGGCAGATAGTGCCCAGGTATGGCGTGGAGATGGACACACTGGAATTTTCCGGCATGCGCGGCAAGGGCCTGATGCATGCCGTGACCGGCGGCTTTAAATTGCTGGCGGGTTTTTTCTCTTGCTGGGGGATATTCTCCAGGCGCAAGCCGGATGTGGTGCTGGGCATGGGCGGCTACGTGACGGTGCCGGGCGGCATGATGGCGGCATTGCGCGGCAAGCCGGTGGTGCTGATGAATGCCGACGCCGGTTTGCTGTTGTCGAATAAGGCCTTGCGGCCGATCGCCAGCAAGCTGCTGTTCGGCCTGCCTTCCGGTTCTGTGCATACGGATAGCAAAATGCAGGTCACCGGCAACCCGGTACGGCAGGAAATCTGTCATCTGGCGCCGCCCGCACAGCGTTATGGCAACAGGGACGGCGTGTTGAAGATACTGGTGGTCGGCGGCAGCCTGGGCGCCAAGGTGCTCAACGATAGCGTGCCCGCAGCGCTGGCGTTGATCCCTGCCGGCAGCAGGCCGGCGGTGACGCACCAGTCCGGCAAGCAGCATATCGCTGCATTGAGCCAGGCTTATGCGTCGGCAGGAGTGCAGGCGGAAGTGCTGGACTTTATTGACGACATGCCGCGCCGCTATGCAGAAGCCGACCTGGTGATTTGCCGCGCAGGCGCGATCACCGTGTCGGAACTGACGGCGGCGGGCGTGGCCAGCATTCTGGTGCCGTTTGTCGCCTCCAGCACTTCGCACCAGCGCGACAACGCGCAGTGGATGGCGCAGCAAAAGGCGGCGATTTATTTGCCGCAAAAAGAATTGAATGCGGCGAGCCTGGCCGCGCAATTGCAGGATATGACGAGAGAACGATGCTTGATGATGGCGCAGACCGCTTACGGCCTGGGGCAGCGCCAGGCCAATGAAACAATAGCACAGGTGTTGGAAGAATTAGCATGAAGCATAAAGTCAAACATATACATTTCGTCGGCATAGGCGGCTCGGGCATGAGCGGCATCGCCGAGGTATTGTTGAACTTGGGGTATACGATATCCGGTTCCGACCTGGGATCGAACGCGGCTTCGCAGCGACTGGCTACTCTGGGCGCCAAGGTCATGCTGGGGCATGCGGCAGAAAACATCGCAGGGGCAGACGCCGTCGTCACGTCGACCGCGGTGAAGTCGGACAATCCCGAGGTGATCGCTGCGCGCGCCAAACATATCCCCATCGTGCCGCGCGCGATGATGCTGGCCGAATTGATGCGCCTGAAGAGCGGCATTGCGATCGCCGGCACGCATGGCAAGACGACCACGACCAGCCTGGTGGCCAGCGTCCTGGCGCAGGGCGGGCTGGACCCGACTTTTGTCATCGGCGGCCGCCTGAATAGCGCCGGCGCCAATGCCAAGCTGGGCAGCGGCGACTTCATCGTCGCCGAGGCGGATGAATCCGATGCCTCCTTCCTGAACCTGCTGCCGGTGATCGAAGTGATTACCAACATCGATGCCGACCACATGGAAACCTACGGCCATGATTTCGCCAAACTGAAACAGGCGTTCATAGAATTTACCCAGCACCTGCCGTTCTACGGTGTGGCAGTGTTATGCCTGGACGATGCGAATGTGCGGGAGATCATGCCCTTCGTATCCAAGCCGATTGTGACTTATGGATTCCATCCGGATGCCGACATCCGCGCGGTGAACGCCGAAGCGGTCGGCGGCAAAATGCAATTCACCGTGGTGCAGGACGGTTATGCGGACATGCAGGTCAGCCTGAACCAGCCCGGCATGCACAATGTGCAAAATGCGTGTGCGGCGATTGCGATTGCGCGCGAAGTAGGCGTTGCCGACAAGGATACGCAGATTGCCTTGTCCGAATTTAACGGCGTGGGGCGGCGCTTTACCCGTTACGGCGAGATTGCACTGCCGGAAGTGGACGGCGTTGCTGCCGGCACGTACGCGCTGGTCGACGATTACGGACATCATCCGGTGGAAATGGCGGCAACCTTGTCCGCGGCGCGCGGCGCCTATCCGGGCCGCAGGCTGGTGCTGGCCTTCCAGCCGCATCGGTTTACCCGGACCCGCGACTTGTTCGAGGATTTCGTCAAGGTGATTTCCACCGCCGACGCGGTCGTCCTGGCCGAAGTGTATGCCGCCGGCGAAGTGCCTATCGTGGCGGCGGATGGGCGCGCGCTGGCGCGGGCGGTGCGGGTCACGGGCAAAATCGAACCGGTATTTGTAGAAGACATCAATGAAATGCCTGACAGCTTGCGGCATGTATTGAAAGACGGCGATGTGGTGATCGTGATGGGGGCAGGCTCCATCAGTGCCGTTCCCGGCAAGCTGGCACAAACAACAGAGAAGTAGATCATGAATGACGCGACTATACAAAATGAAGTGAAGCAGTTGGGCAAGGTCGGCGTGCTGCTCGGCGGCCGCTCGGCCGAACGTGAAATTTCCATCATGTCCGGTACCGGAGTGCTGAATGCGCTGAAGAGCAAGGGCGTCGATGCGCATGCCTTCGACCCTGCCGAGCGCGGTTTTGCCGAGCTCGCCGACGAAAAATTCGACCGCGTTTTCATCGCCCTGCACGGACGCTTCGGCGAAGACGGCAGCCTGCAAGGGGCGCTGGAGCAATTGGGGATACCGTACACCGGCAGCGGCGTGATGGCATCGGCGATTGCCATGGACAAGATTTTTACCAAGAAGATCTGGCTGTCCCACGGCCTGACCACGCCCAGGTATGCGGTGCTGACGCCGGAGTCGGAATTGCGCCGGGTGCCGGATGAGTTGGGCCTGCCGCTGATCGTGAAACCGCCGCATGAGGGTTCGACGATAGGCATCACCAAGGTGAACGGCTATTCCGACATGCAGGAAGCCTATGCGCTGGCGGCGCAGTTTGACGACGAAGTATTGGCGGAAGAGTTCATCCAGGGGCGCGAGCTGACTGTCGCGATACTGGGCACCGGCGCGCAGGCGCGTGCGTTGCCGATTATCGAGATCGTCGCGCCGCAAGGCAATTACGACTACCAGAACAAGTATTTCACCGACGACACCAAGTACCTGTGTCCGGCGCCTATCGACAGCGCGCTGACTGCGGAAATCCAGGAGATGGCGGTACAGTCTTATCGCGCGTTGAATTGCGAGGGCTGGGCCCGGGTGGACGTGTTGCTGCGGGCCTCGGATAGCAAGCCTTTCCTGATCGAGATCAATACCTCGCCGGGCATGACCGGCCATTCGCTGGTGCCGATGGCAGCGCGCGCGACCGGCATGAGTTATGAAGACCTGTGCCTGGAGATACTGAAGACGGCTCGCCTGAAAATGAGCAAGGGAAGCAAGCAATAGTATGTGGCAAGACGTCAAGCTGCTGAATACGGTCGCCAATACGCTGTTTGCCGTGTTGCTGCTGTTATTGCTGGCGTCGGGTGTGTGGTGGCTGATACAGCGGCCGATGTTTACGCTGAAGGTGATACGCATAGAGGCGACGCAGCAACTGGAACTGCGGCATGTGAATGCACTGACGATACGCGATGAAGCACTGCCGCGCATCAAGGGCAATTTTTTCACAAGCAACCTGGATTCGGTGCGGGCTGCGTTTGAGGCGGTGCCCTGGGTGCGCAAGGCTTCGGTGCAAAGGGAATGGCCGAACAGGCTGGTGGTGACGCTGGAGGAACATACGGCGCTGGGCACTTGGGGTGAGCAGGGGCGTTTGCTGTCGACCAAGGGCGATGTGTTTACCGCGAATCTGGCCGAGGCGGAAGAAGATGCGGAACTGGTCGGGTTTGACGGCCCGGACGGCAGCGAGAAAGAAGTGCTGGCGCGTTACCTGGATTTGAAAAACTGGTTTTCCAGGATCAACCTGGCGCCGGAATCGGTGCAGTATTCAAATCGTTACGCATGGAGCGTGAAATTGAATAACGGCATGCGGGTCGAACTGGGCCGCGAGCAAAGCAGTACGACGCTGAAGGAAAGAGTGGATCGGCTGTTGACGGTGTATCCGCAGCTGGTGGCAAGTTTGCAGGAAAGTATAGAAAGTGTGGACATGCGTTACCCGAACGGACTGGCCCTGAAATCCAGTCAGAGCAATTTCGGGACAAAAGGCAAGCGAAAACCCGATGTTCCGGCACGGGCTCATAGCCTGTAAATGATGAAGGTTTTCGTAAATTATTGATGCAAGTGGGATGACATGACAAAAGATGCAAAAAATCTGATCGTTGGTCTCGATATCGGCACCTCCAAGATTGTCGCGGTGGTGGCCGAGGTCATGCCTGATGGACGCCACGAAGTGATCGGTCTCGGCCAGCACGAATCCAAGGGCCTGAAAAAAGGCGTGGTGGTCAACATCGAGGCCACCGTCGAGTCCATACAGCGCGCGCTGGAAGAGGCCGAGCTGATGGCGGACTGCAAGATCAGGCATGTCTATACCGGCATCGCCGGCAGCCATATCCGCAGCTTCAACTCCAGCGGCATGGTGGCGATCAAGGACAAGGAAGTGATGGCGGCCGACGTGTCGCGCGTGATCGAGACTGCCAAGGCCGTCAATATCCCCACCGACCAGCAGCTGTTGCATACCGTCCCGCAGGAATTCATCGTCGATAGCCAGGATGATGTGCGCGAGCCGATAGGCATGAGCGGCATCCGGCTGGAAGTGAAAGTGCATATCGTGACCGGCGCGGTCTCCGCGGTGCAGAACATCGTCAAGTGCGTGCGCCGCTGCGGCCTGGAAGTATCCGACCTGATACTGCAGCCGATGGCGTCGGCGGAAGCTGTACTGACCAGGGATGAAAAGGAACTGGGCGTGGTGCTGATCGATATCGGCGGCGGCACTACCGACGTGGCCGTCTTCAGCGAAGGGGCGATCCGCCATACCGCGGTGATACCTATCGCCGGCGACCAGATCACCAACGATATTGCGATGGCCCTGCGCACTCCGACTTCGGAAGCGGAAGAAATCAAATTGCGCTTCGGCGTTGCCAAGCAGGTGCTGGCCGATCCGTCCGATACGCTGGAAGTGCCGGGACTCGGCGATCGCGGACCGCGCTCGCTGTCGCGGCAGGCATTGGCTGCGGTGATCGAACCGCGGGTGGAGGAGTTATTTGCGCTGGTGCACCAGGTAGTGCGCGAATCCGGATATGAAGACGTACTGTCCAGCGGCATCGTGCTGACCGGCGGTTCGTCCATCATGCCGGGCATGGTGGAGATGGCGGAAGACATCTTTTTGAAACCTACGCGCCTGGGTATACCGGCATATGCAGGGCAGTTGGCAGATGTGGTGCGCAGTCCGCGTTATGCGACAGTGTTGGGGTTGTTGTTGGAGGCGAAGAAGCAGTATATCCGTGGCCATATCGTCACGCGGCAGGAAGGCTCTGCCAAAGCAGTCTGGCAGCGCATGAAAGAGTGGTTTTTAGGTAATTTTTAGTCTTAATTTAGTCTTAAGTTTTGCATAATCATTTTATAATGTTGTGATATGCAGTATTTAGTCGCTAGTCGTCACTACCGTGATGCCTATCGACTAAAAACTGCCAACTTGGAGGAAGTCATGATGGAGTTCGATATGGTCGATAACGCTACACAAGGTACCGTGATCAAGGTCGTCGGCGTCGGTGGCGCAGGCGGTAACGCTGTACAGCACATGATCAACAAGGGTGTGTGCGGCGTTGAGTTCATTGCTGCCAACACGGATGCCCAGGCGCTTACACAATCCAAGGCGCATAACGTGATCCAGATCGGCGAGACCGGTCTGGGTGCCGGTATGAAACCGGAAGTAGGCCGCAAGCTGGCGGAAGAGTCGCGCGGACGCATAGAAGATGCGTTGCGCGGCGCGCACATGGTGTTCATCGCTGCAGGCATGGGCGGCGGCACCGGTACCGGCGCTGCGCCGGTGGTCGCGCAAGTGGCGAAAGAGCTGGGCGCCTTGACTGTCGCCGTGGTATCCAAGCCGTTTTCTTACGAAGGCAAGAAGTGCATGGATATCGCCGACGAAGGCCTGGACGCGCTGTCCCAGCATGTCGATTCGCTGATCATCATCCTGAATGAAAAACTGGAAGAGATCTACGAGGACGACAGCATGATCGAATGGCTGCAACACGCCGACGACGTATTGAACAATGCGGTGGCAGGTATCGCCGAGATCATCAACGTGCCCGGCCATATCAACGTCGACTTCAACGACGTCAAGACCATCATGGGCGAACAGGGCAAGGCGATGATGGGGACGGCCACCGCTTCCGGCGTTGACCGTGCACGTATCGCTGCGGAGCAGGCCGTAGCTTCACCTCTGCTGGACGGCATCGACTTGTCCGGCGCGCGCGGCGTACTGGTGAATGTCACTGCCAGCCGCGGCTTGAAAGGTAAGGAAATCAAGGAAGTGATGGCAGCAGTGCGCGCCTTTGCCGCTCCCGATGCGTCGATCGCGCAAGGTATCGCGTATGACGACACGATGGGCGACGATATCCGCGTGACGGTGGTTGCGACCGGCCTGGGCCGCGGCAAGAAAAATATCCAGCTGGTGCAAACACCGGTGCTGCGTACCGGTACCCATAATGAACCTATCATGGGCACGCCTATGATGGCCTCGGCCACGATGGCAACCGGTGCGGCTACTTCTGCCGGGTTTGAGGGCTTGACCAAACCGGCGGTATGGCGTCGTGAATCGGCGTCGGACACGGTGCGCGCGCTGGAAAAGAACGGCATGGAGACCTACGACATCCCGGCCTTCCTGCGCAAACAAGCCGACTAGGCGATTGCGCGACTACATCTTGAGCCTGTGATGCTCACTGTGCGTTAAGCACTTTGCGCTTCTCGGCTCAAGCTGTAGCCGCTCGCTACGCCTGGCATGCGGCTCTTGCCGAGGTCAAGCGTTCTGCGCCGGCATGCATGCCGGCGTTTTGTTTTCTGCACGAAAATTCAGACTCAGGCATACTTGCGTCCAGCACTCAGCCAGCACGTTTTTGTCCGGATATTGCTGTACAGCTTTATCGGGATTGCCGGTGCTTTTCCCCCACATTGAATAAGGAGTCAGACATGACCATTAAAATCGGTGACAAATTGCCAGAAGGCAGCTTGGCAGAATTTATCGAAGTAGAATCCGAAGGCTGCTCCCTGGGCCCTAATACTTTTAAAGTGGCAGACCTGACCAAGGGCAAGACCATTGCGATCTTTGGTTTGCCTGGCGCCTTTACGCCGACGTGCTCCGCCAAGCATGTGCCGGGCTATGTGCAGCACGCTGCCGCATTGAAAGCCAAGGGCGTCGACGAGATCTGGTGCATCTCGGTCAATGATGCGTTCGTGATGGGTGCATGGGGCCGCGAGCAAAAATCGACAGGTATCGTGCGCATGATGGCTGACGGCAATGCCGACTTCAGCAAGGCGCTGGGCCTGGACGCCGATTTCAGCAAGTTCGGCATGGGTACGCGTTCGCAGCGTTACTCCATGCTGGTCGTTGACGGCGCCGTCAAGCAGTTGAATGTTGAAGCAGCAGGCAAATTTGAAGTGTCCAATGCGGAAACCCTGCTGGCGCAATTGGGCTGATCGGATTCAAGCGAACATAAAAAACGGCGCTGCGGGCGCCGTTTTTTTTATGGGCGACGGCGCTTGATGTCTGCCCACGCGGGCCTGCATATACAGCATGCAGTTCGGCGTTGTTAATTGGCTACTGAACATATAGCGTTACATCAGGATTCGGGCAAATCTATATAATAGTACGATGCTAAAACAG
>DATHMC010000316.1:0-19604 GCA_035487495.1 Undibacterium sp. | reverse complement strand
TTGCGCTGGAGCCTCTGCACTTCGCTGCAAATCGTTTTGTTTGTCAGCAGCAGAGAAACGAGATTATGTAGTATTTAATTCGCTTCGTCAACTTCTTTTTTAACTCAGCGTACTTATTTTTTACTACCGCTACCACTCTCGCTTTTACTTCTTTTCCCGTCTCATTCCGCTCGTAAAACTCGCTCTTAAGCAGCCTTGTTTCTTGCTGCTTGTTTCGCGCTATTTACTGCTGTTCGCGACGGGATCCGAACTATAGCAAGCCGACCCGGCACTGGCAAGCACTTTTTGAAAATAATTTATACTTTTTAAAGTGCCCAATACAGGCTCAATAAAAAGGCGCCTGCAATCCTTCCATTTCAAACGCCCTGCTGACCGCAGGCCTGGAAAATACCTGCGCCAGATATGTCGCTAAATAAGGGCGAGCCTTCGCCGGCTTGCGCATCGCGCGCGTCCATCGGCACAGCATTAATAGATAGGGATCCACCACCGAGTATTGCGGCCCCAGTAAATAGACGCCCCGCAATTGCTCGGCATTCTCCTTCAACTCCGCTTCCAGCATATCCAGCATGCCGCTGACCCGCTGCTCCGCCCGCTCCTTCACTTGCGCCGCAGCCGCCGCATCATTCGCCAGGCGATCAGAATAGAAGTAACTGATCAATTCGGTCTGCAGCGTATTGGTCAGGTACATCAGCCATTTATACATATGCGCGCGCTGCACCGTCCCCAAGCTTGGCGCCAGGCCGGCATCCGGGTAGGCGTCCGCCAGATACAAACAGATCGCGGCCGACTCGAACAGCACAAGGTCACCATCCACCAGCACAGGAATACGGCCGCAGGGGTTCAGCTTCATGTATTGGGGATCGTGCTGGGCACCTTTCTCCGTATCCACCAGCACCAGCTCATAGGGAATTCCCAATTCTTCCAATAGCATATGTGGCGCCAGATTGGCATTTCCCGGATAGTAGTAGAGCTGGATCATCTTGCTTGGATACTCCGTAGTTTTAGGTGTAAGGCCGGTGAACGGGTAAAATAGCGCTTTATCCTGCCAAAGTAAAATACGGCAGATGATTTACCGATATCTGGAATACTGTAATTACATGCTACGCCTGACCGACATACAACTCCCCCTTGATCACCCTGAATCCGCCTTGAAAGCTGCGATTCTGCATGCCCTTGGCATTAGCGAACAAGAGCTGGTCAGCTTCACTATCTTCCGCCGCGGTTACGATGCCAGGAAAAAAACTGCCATCATCCTGACCTATACCATTGACGTGGTAACCACCGACAATGAAAAAGTGCTGGCGCAAAATGCAGGCAAACCCCGGATAGGCTTGACGCCGGACACCAGCTACCACTTTGTCACACACGCCGACCAGGTGCCGGAGCAGCGCCCGGTCGTGATAGGTTTTGGCCCTTGCGGATTGTTTGCCGGCCTGATCTTGGCGCAAATGGGCTTTCGCCCCATCATCCTGGAGCGCGGCAAGGCCGTTAGGGAGAGGACCAAGGACACCTGGGGCCTATGGCGCAAGCGCGAACTGCAGCCAGAATCCAACGTGCAGTTCGGCGAAGGCGGCGCCGGCACCTTCTCCGACGGCAAGCTATACAGTCAGATCAAGGACCCCAAGCATTACGGTCGCAAGGTATTGACCGAATTCGTGAAGGCAGGCGCGCCTGAAGAAATCATGTACGTCAGCAAACCGCATATCGGCACCTTCCGCCTGGTCAAGATGATAGAAGAGATGCGCGGCAATATAGAAGCGCTGGGCGGAGAAATCCGCTTCCAGCAAAAAGTGACTGACATAGACATCCAAGATGGCCAGGTATGCGGCCTGTACGTCAATGACGGTGAATACATCAAGACCGATCACGTTGTATTGGCGATAGGCCATAGCGCGCGCGATACGTTCCAGATGGTGCATCGGCGCGGCGTCTACGTGGAAGCGAAGCCTTTCTCAATAGGCTTTCGCATCGAGCATCCGCAATCCATCATCGACCATGCGCGCTTCGGCCCCAATGCCGGCAACGAAATCCTCGGTGCGGCCGACTATAAACTGGTTCACCATGCAAAAAACGGCCGCTCGGTGTACAGCTTCTGCATGTGCCCAGGCGGCACCGTCGTTGCCGCCGCCTCGGAGCCGGGCAGAGTTGTCACCAACGGCATGAGCCAGTATTCACGCAATGAGCGCAATGCCAATAGCGCGATCGTAGTGGGTATTACACCTGAGGACTATCCTGAGCATCCGCTGGCAGGTATAGACTTGCAGCGCAAACTGGAAGAGCGCGCGTATGAAATGGGTGGCGGCAACTATAACGCTCCCGGTCAGCTGGTAGGGGACTTCCTGGCAAAGCGGGCATCGACCGAGCTCGGCGACGTGATCCCCTCCTACAAACCCGGCATCACCCTGTGTGATCTGGCGGCGGCACTACCGGCATTCGCGATAGAAGCAATGCGCGAAGCGATACCCGCCTTCGACAAACAGATCAAGGGTTTTGCAATGAACGATGCAATCATCACCGGCGTCGAAACCAGGACTTCGTCACCGATACGCATCAAGCGCACCGACGATACCCTGCAAAGCCTGAATACCAAGGGCTTATATCCCGCAGGCGAAGGTGCCGGCTATGCCGGCGGCATCCTGTCGGCTGCCGTGGATGGCATCAAGATTGCGGAAGCGGTGGCCCTGAGCATACAAAAGTCAGCCAAAAGCTGAGGCTCCGCAGCCAGGCCGAGGGGCAGACCGCAGCGCCAGCTGCGGCTCATCCGTTTACAACGTTTAGCTAACCAAGGATTCCAGGCCGGCACCCAACTCCGCCAGCGGCGGCATGTCGTTCAACATCAATTCCGGTTTCACACCCAATTTGGCTGCCACTTCAGCCGGGAAAGTTGCCTCCAGCTCTTCTTTGGAGTATTTGTTTTCTTCCGCGCGGGAGCGCCAAGCGGCGAGATGAACGATCGCCGCCATCTGATCAAATGGCTGCTGTTCCAGCGGATCGGTACATGCCTTGATAACGGTTGCAAAATTGTCCGGGAACCTCCAGCGCCTGGCCAGCTCAGCCCCCACATCGGCGTAATTGTAGCCAAAAGAAGTCTGCTCGACGTCCACGCGGCGGGAATCCAGCGTGCCCGCGATCTTATCGATTTGCAGGGTTTTCTCCGGCATCGCCGCATGCATCACCAATTGACCAATCGCATGCATCAAGCCGACGATAAATGCAAAATCAGAATTGCCGTGCAACTGCTTGGCCAGCCATTTCGCAATCACCGCCGTATGCAGGCTATGCCGCCAGAACTGTTTCAAATCCACACCGGGCATGGCTTTGAAGCTGCCGGTCAAACCAGTGCTGATCACCAGCGTCCTGACTGTCATAAAACCCAGCATCAACACCGCATCATCGATCGTGCCCACACTGCGCGAAGCATGGTAGTAGGAAGAATTCGCCAAGCGCAACAGCTTCGCGCTCAAGACCTGATCCGCGATCAGCTTCCTGGCAATTTCATCGATCGAAACACTCTCATTATTAAAACTGTCGATGACTTCCTGCACCACCTTGGGTATGGATGGAAGTGCATTTTGTTGCTGAAACAGTGTATCGAAGTTCATGAAATCTCCGTGTATGGTGACGGCCCAAGGACTATCGCAGCCAGTATTGTTATTGAATGGGTCGAATCTTTGGTGAACGCCAATTCTAACAGTGGAATCCATTCCAATTGCAAAAAATAATATCCCGCTCAATACTGAAGGAAATACTTTTTTACTCGGCCATCGGGGCCATAATTGCACTTGTCAGCGCGGATAAAGCCTGGCCGACGATAGCGGCATAGTCTTCGGTCGACAAAATATCTTGTACGCTCAATGTATTGTTCGCCAGCGGAACGGTCAGCGAAGCCTCAGGGATCAGTTTGGCGCTCATGACACCAAGGATTTCCGTCAACGCCGCATAGGAGTATGTAGCCCGCGCGGAAGCGTTCAAGAGCGCGGTCGGCTTGTCGACAAGTTCGCCGCTACCGACTACCCAGTCGAGCGCATTCTTGATGACGCCAGTCACCCCGTGCGCATATTCCGGGCTGGCTATCATGCAGCCCTGTGCGGCTTGCAATTGCCTGCGGAATTCCAGCACCGGTTCCGGCTCCCGGCCCTCTAGATCAGGGTTAAATAAGGGCAGCTCCCCCAAACCCTGATATAGCCTGACGGCAACTCCGGCCGGCGCAAGCTGCGCTGCCGCATTCAATAATGCAGTATTTGACGAGTTTTTTCTTAAACTGCCGGAGATCGCGAGTATTTCAATTTTTTCGGACATAAAGGAGATAGCATTTAATTATTCTCCGATTTTAACCGTTTTGCGAGCAGGCCAAGTCACCTGGAATCGCCAGTACTTATAGCAACCTCTTTTATAGCAGCTTCTGCCAATAGCCCACGTCTACCCACTGTCCATTTTTAAAACCGACCTGTTCGAACATCGCCACTTTGCGAAAACCCAGTTTTTCATGCAGCTTGACGCTTGCCTCATTCGGTTGCGCAATCCCGCCGATCGCTGCATGCACACCTAATTGATCCAGCTCGCGCAGCAGTGCCTCATATAATCTGACGCCAAAACCATGTCCGCGCGCACTCTGCGCGAGGTAGACGGAAGTTTCCACTGAAAAACGGTAGGCCGAACGCGTCCGCCACTTGCTCGCATACGCATAGCCGGCGATCCCGTCTTCGTTTTCGATCACAAGCCAGGGCAAGTGCTGCGTAACGTCAACAATGCGGCGCGACATCTCATCAGGCAGCACCTCCGTCTCTTCAAATGAAATCGACGTGTTCAACACATAGTGATTGTAGATGCTGCAAATTCCTTCCGCATCGGATAAACAGGCAGCGCGTAAATTCGGCATATGGGGCTAGATAGAGGCTGGATCAACTAAGCAGACACCCCAACCAGTCCGCAGACCGGCCAGGGTAATTTGTACATCCACTGAAATTCAGTCGTCCTTGGCACCATCTATCCCCAGTTCCTGGATTTTCCTGGTGATGGTGTTGCGGCCTATGCCCAATCTGATCGCTGCGTCATTCTTGCGGCCGTGGGTATGCCGTAACGCAGCCTTGATGACAACGGATTCAAAATTGCGCCCAAGCTTGTCGATGACTTCGGATTGGCCCTGGCTCAGCATTGCCGTTGCCTCTGCATCCAGCAAAGTCATCCAGTTATCCAGGCTGATGTGCTGGGCATTGGCGCCATGCGTGGCCGGCGCGGCGGCAGTACCCTCCTGCACCTGCACAGCCGGCACCGATTCGCGCTGGCTGGATCCGCCCTCTCCGGACAGGCTAGTGCCTGTAACATGGTGGCTGGCTGAAGATACGAGGTCTTGCGGCAAATCCAATACCTCCACCGTCTGCCCCGGCGCCATCACGGTTATCCAGTTGCACAGATTCTCAAGTTGCCGCACATTGCCGGGAAAGTCCAGCCCCGCCAGAAAATGCAATGCGGCTTCCGTCATGCGCTTCACTTCCACACCCAACTGCTTGGCGCTTTGCGACATGAAGTATTTCGCCAGGATAGGAATATCTTCGCGCCTCTCGCGCAAACTCGGCAGACGCAAACGGATGACATTCAGGCGATGATACAAATCTTCGCGGAACAGGCCCTCCCTGACGCGCGACTCCAGGTTCTGGTGCGTCGCCGCGATAACGCGCACATTGGCCTTCATCGGCTGATGGCCACCCACCCGGTAAAAATGTCCATCGGAGAGTACCCGTAGCAAGCGGGTCTGCAAATCAAAAGGCATGTCGCCAATTTCGTCCAGGAATAGCGTGCCGCCTTCGGCCTGCTCAAAACGCCCCCTTCTGGTTGCCTGCGCACCGGTAAAAGCACCGCGCTCATGGCCAAACAGCTCTGACTCCAACAGATCCTTGGGAATGGCGGCGGTATTCAACGCAATGAAGGGTTGCGCCGTCCGTGGGCTATGTTTGTGCAGGGCCCGCGCCACTAGTTCCTTACCGGTACCTGATTCGCCGGTAATCAGCACGGTGACGTGCGACTGCGACAAGCGGCCGATGGCGCGAAACACGTCCTGCATTGCCGGTGCCTGCCCTAGTATTTCAGGCGTCTCGGCAATGGCTTGCTCTACGCTGGATTCGCGCAGGCTTTCGTCCAGGGCCCGGCGGATCAACTCCACTGCCTTATCCAGGTCGAAGGGCTTGGCCAGATATTCAAATGCGCCGCCCTGGAAGGCGGCCACGGCAGACTCCAGATCGGAGAATGCCGTCATGATAATGACAGGCAGCCCGGGATATTTGGCTTTAACCGTTTGCAATAGCTCCAGGCCGGAAGCGCCATGCATGCGTATATCGGATACAAGGACCTGTGGCGTATCGCTTTGCAGCGCCGTCATTGCATCGCGCGCATTGGTAAAGCTTTTCGTGACTAGATTTTCCCGTGCCAGCGCCTTTTCCAGCACCCAGCGAATTGAATCGTCATCATCCACTATCCAGATTGGTTTCATATTATCGTTTTGCACCCTGCTTTAAGCGTTCAGTGCCCCGGGGATGAACTGTTCGCCCGGGACACCAGATTGATGGAGTACTTTTGGTACCGCCCACTCTCCCACCCTCTTTGTTCAAGGAAGCGGAATCAATATCCTGAAATCCGTGAACCCTGGCCGGCTCTCGCATTCGATCACACCCATATGTTGTTGAACGAACGTCTGAGCCAGCGTCAGCCCAAGACCGTTACCGCCCTCCCTGCCAGATACCAGGGGATAGAAAATACGGTTACGAATCTCGGACGGGATACCCGGACCATTGTCGATGATATGCAAGTCTAATGCCAGCCTGTAACGTACCTTGGCCAACGTAATTTGCCGCAATACGCGGGTCTTGAAAGTCAGCTCTGCATCTCCTTGCCGGATGCGGTCCACCAGCGCCTGCGCCGCATTGTGCGCAATATTTAGCACGACCTGTATCAACTGTTCTTTGTCGCCGCGAAATTCCGGTATCGACAAATCGTAGTCGCGCTTAATGTTCAGACCGTGCGGGAACTCGGCAAATATCAAGCGCAACACCCGTTCGCAGACTTCATGGATATTGACGTCGCCGACAATATGCGGCAATCGGTGCGGGGCCAGCAGCCGGTCGACCAGTGTCTGCAGCCTATCCGCCTCCTTGATGATGACCTGCGTATACTCGCGCAACTCCTTCAACTGGCGTTCCGGCAACTCCATCTCCAGCAATTGCGCAGCGCCGCGGATTCCTCCCAGCGGATTCTTGATTTCATGCGCAAGATTGCGTATCAATTCCTTGTTAGCCTTGCTTTGGTCCAGCATGCGCTCTTCGCGATCCAGCTTCAATTGCTGCACATTTTCCCTGAGCTCGATCAACACCGGTGTATCAGGATTGTCCAGCGCCGTGACGATGCTGTGCACATGCAAAGGTTCGCGCCCGACCCGTTCCAAGGCAAGGTCCTGGCGTTTGTCGGCAAACTGGTGCTCAACCGCCTGCTGAAAAACTGCCAGCAATTCCTCCCCGTTTAAGAACAGGTCAGCCAGCTTTTGATGCGTCAAGGATTTGAAGGAGCTGTCGAGCAGGTTTTCTGCTGCCGCATTGGCGTAAATGATACTGCCGTCGGCATCCAGCACGATGACTGCCGACGACAATAAATCCAGGCCCGCCAGGGATGTAAGTGGAGTTCTCAAGATAATCCATAAAAAAAGGCCGCTGTATAGCGACCTCATTACGCAAGCATCATGCCTGATTCATTGCTTTAGGGAAAAAGCACTATTTCAGGTTGGCGATTTCCCGTTTGAGGGCTTCGATGTTCTTTTCGGTGCGTGCAATATCTTCTTTCATCGTTGTAACGCGCGCCTGGTATTTGGCGTAATTCTTTTCATCGCCCAGCCTTTCCGGCTCACCATTATTGAACGCTTCTTTCTGGCTCGCCAGCTTCTGCTCTTCGGACTTTAGTTCGTCCTGCAAAATCTGCTTACGGTCGCTATCGCGGGCTTTTTGCGTGCTGTCATCCACCTTAGGAAAATCCGAAGGCGCCTTCGCGCTGGCGGACTTCCTGCTTGACGCGGGCAAGGTCGGGGCGGGCACAATCGTAAGGCCAGGCAGCTCCACCTTTTTACACCCCTTGGTGGCGCCGGTGTTTTTGTATTCTTTATTGCCATGCTCATCCACGCACAAATAAACGTCGCCGTCGGCATGGGCGTTACCGGCATAAATACCTAACAGGAGCAAGCCGCAGAATAGTCGATTCATATGAGAGAGAATTTGTAGCTAATGTCACCAGTGTATGACATGCTGGCGTGCAACACAAATGCAAGCACTCCGCTTGTTACAGATGTAACAAATTAGAGGCCAAAAAAAAGCGGGGATATCCCCGCTTTTTATCATATCCCTAATTACAGGGAATAGTACATGTCGAACTCGACTGGGTGAGTCGTCATACGGAAGCGCTGCACTTCTTGCATTTTCAACTCGATATAAGCATCGATCATGCTATCGCTGAACACGCCGCCGCGCGTCAGGAATTCACGGTCTTCATTCAGGTAACCCAAAGCTTGTTCCAGCGAAGAACAAACGGTAGGGATCAATGCGTCTTCTTCCGGCGGCAAATGGTACAGGTCTTTGGACGCTGCCTCGCCTGGATGGATCTTGTTCTGCACGCCGTCCAGACCTGCCATCAGCAATGCAGCGAAGCACAGGTAAGGATTGGCCAGAGGATCTGGGAAACGCGCTTCAACGCGACGGCCTTTAGGATTTGCAACATAAGGGATGCGAATGGAAGCGGAGCGGTTTTTAGCAGAATAAGCCAGTTTAACCGGAGCTTCGTAACCTGGAACCAGACGCTTGTAAGAATTGGTGCCTGGATTGGTGATCGCATTCAACGCGCGCGCGTGCTTGATAATGCCCCCGATGTAATACAGTGCAAAATCAGACAGGCCTGCATAGCCGTCGCCGGCGAACAGGTTTTTGCCGTCTTTCCACACGGATTGATGCACGTGCATACCGGAACCGTTGTCGCCAACGATAGGCTTAGGCATGAAGGTCGCTGTCTTGCCATAGGTATGGGCAACATTCCAGACCACGTATTTCAGGTTCTGGGTCCAGTCGGCGCGCTCGACCAGAGTCGAGAACTTGGTGCCGATTTCATTCTGACCAGCGCCGGCCACTTCGTGGTGGTGCACTTCAACCGGAATACCCAGGGCTTCCAGGATCAGGCACATTTCAGAACGCATATCCTGGAAACTGTCGACTGGAGGCACTGGGAAATAGCCGCCTTTGACCGTCGGACGGTGGCCGGTGTTGCCGCCTTCCAGTTTTTCGCCGCTGGACCAGGAAGCTTCTTCGGAGTCGATCTTGACGAAACAGCCGGACATGTCGATTTTCCAACGCACGCCGTCAAAAATGAAGAATTCCGGCTCTGGACCGAAATACGCGGTATCGCCGATACCGGAGGATTTCAGATAGGCTTCAGCGCGCTTGGCGATGGAACGTGGATCGCGGTCATAGCCTTTGCCATCGGATGGCTCGATAACGTCACATTGCATGAACAATGTGGTTTCTTCCATGAAGGGATCGATATTTGCAGTATTCGGGTCTGGCATCAACAGCATGTCGGATGCTTCGATACCTTTCCAGCCTGCGATTGACGAACCGTCGAATGCATGACCGGACTCAAATTTATCCATGCCAAACTGTGAGACAGGCACAGTCACGTGCTGTTCTTTACCTCTGGTATCAGCAAAACGAAAATCAACGAATTTTACTTCGTTGTCTTTCGCCATCTTCAAGACTTCTGCGGCTGTCATTGCCATGTGAAACTCCTCAAATAGAGCTAAAAATTAATTCGAAAGATACTGAGTTGCCTGCTTATTGTCTTTTCCGCTACGCATGCTTTTCTGTAAATCCAGCACAAAACACCGTTGTTCGGATGACGGCAGAACTCAACGAAGGATGATAGCAGAATCCATGCCATCCACTAGTCTTGTCATAAGCAAATGCATATTTCTTTAAATCTTTGTTTTTGCAAAGATTTCCGAAACTTCGGACGGGGAAAGAAGATTTGGGTATTTTTTAATTTTGCACCAAAATAATGCATTCAGCCAAATAATCACCAAAATAATGCAATATTGTGATTGTCGACTGATTATGCATCGTTTTTGTGCGCCCCATTTAACATCAGATCAGCGGCTGCTGCTGAATGCATGCCCCAAATTTAAAATATCGCCGGCGTCTGCACCGTCATATCCCGCTAACCGCCCTAGCGTGCATTTGAAGCTGGCAGATTGCAGTATGCCAATTATTTGCTGCATTAATGGCAATTGAATGGCGTCACGGGCGATCGCAAAGAAGTAGCGCTCCTGCACCAACGGGATGAAATCCAGGCCAAAGTGCCGTGCCGCAGTTTCCACTCCCAGACCGGCATCGGCCATCCCGCTGGCGATATAAGCGGCAACGGCGGCGTGGGTAAACTCGGCGCTTTCGAATCCATTAATCTCAGCCGGTGCAATGCCAAGCTCGGCCAGCATGAACTCCAGCAGCATGCGGGTGCCGGAACCTTGCGGCCGGTTCACGAAGCGTAGTCTGCCGCGCACAATATCGGACAATGACTTTACGTCCAGCGGATTGCCGGATGCGACAAACAAACCCTGGGTGCGCACAGCCAGATGTATCAATGCGTGTCTTTCGGGATCCAGCCAGCGCAGATACTGCGTCACCGCTTGCTGTTCATGCGCCCCTATCGGAACGTGGAAGCCCGCCAGATCACACTCCTTGCGGGACAGTGCCGCCAGTGCCTCGGAACTATTCCTGTAGCGCAATTCCACAGGCAATGCCGCTGCCTGAATTTGCTCCAGCAGCGCTGCCACTGCGAAACCATGGCTGGCGTCTATCCTCAGCGCCGGCTGATTGTCTGCCTGTATACGGTCAAGCTCATTGGCCAGCTCAGAAGCCAGGCTTTCCAGCAAGGGCGACAATCTCGCCGCAATACGCCGGTCAGCCCACATCAATTTTTCTGCGAGTGCGGTCAATGCGGTACCGCGCCCTCTGCCGGAAATCACCAGCGGCCCGTTGAACAGGGCTTCAGCGTCGTGCAACAGGCCCCAGGCATAGCGGTAAGACAATCCAGCGGCTTTGGCAGCCAGCGCGATGGAGCCGGTTTGCTGAATCAATACCAGCAAACGGATCAACATCGTGGTATCCGTGGCCTGATTGCTTTCCGTCGCAATCTGCCAATGGGGGTTAATCGTAATTTTGTACATCAGTGCGTATCCGCGCGAGGCAATAGGGTCAGGGGCATCTCGTCGACGGATTGTATCTCAAGCTCTTGCCCAGGCCCATGTCAGACTGCCCGTCTGACAATATCGCCACAGTTGATGCATAATTAGCTACAGAGAAAACAACGCAACCAGGGACACCCGCTATGACAACCGATACCATTGCTATGGCACAACAACGCGGCAAAGACGGCGCATTGCCCTATGCAGGCGCCGTAACGCCAAACGAGGCCTTTAGCCTGTTGCAGACCGACAGTAAAGTAATCCTGGTCGACGTGCGCACCAATGCGGAACGCGACTGGGTGGGCCGCGTGACAATCGCCGAACAGCAGCACAAATCTGTGCAATGGAGCCTGTATCCAGGCGGCACGCCCAACCCCGACTTCCTGTCGCAATTGTTGGCGGCGGCAAGCAAGGACGCGACCATCCTGTTCTTATGCCGCTCCGGTGTGCGCTCGCGCCATGCCGCCAAACTTGCCACTGAAAACGGCTACACGCAATGCTACGATATCCTGGAGGGCTTTGAGGGCGACAAGGATACCGAAGGCCATCGCAAATCTGTAGGCGGCTGGTGCAAGGCTGGCCTGCCGTGGGCCGGTGCATAAACAAATGTAGGCAGGCGAGGTTCCCTATTTTCCCCCAAGACGCAAGGAGTACACGATGGCAGCTTCATGGATAGACATACAATCGCACGATGGACAGGGCTTCAAGGGCTATCTGGCCTTGCCGCCTACCGGCACCGGTCCCGGCCTGTTGCTGATACAAGAGATTTTTGGCGTCAATGAGCACATCAAGGCCGTTGCCGACCAATACGCGCTGGATGGGTATGTGGTGCTCGCGCCCGACCTGTTCTGGCGCGACAAGCCGGGCGTCAATCTCGGCTATAGCGACGCCGATTTGGCCATCGGTTTCAAGCATATGCAAAATATGGACTTTCCTTTGGCAATACAGGATCTGGCCAGCACAGTTAAAACCTTGCGCGCACGCCCCGAGTGCAGCGGCAAAGTGGCGTCCATCGGCTATTGCATGGGTGGCCTGCTGTCATTTTTGAGCGCAGCGAACGCCGGAGTGGATGCCGCGGTCTGCTATTACCCCGGCGGCATCGATGGACAGCTGGGCCAGGCCAGCAAGATCGCCGGCCCGGTCCTGTTCAATTTCGCCGAAGCGGATCAATACATACCGGCCGCCGCGATAGAAAAAGTCAAAGCCACATTTGCGCGGTCGCCACAGGTACAGATAGAGACCTACCCCAATGTGCATCACGGCTTTAACTGCTGGGCGCGCGACTCATACAACCAGCCGGCAGCGACGCTGGCGCACGGCAGGACGCTGGAATTCCTGGCGACTAAAATGTAGTTATGTAGTGTTTAACAAGCGGGCGGCCAGCAAGCCGCTCGCTTGCCTATCTCCCGTCGGCCATTAAATCAGGGGCAATGTCATTGGTGTCCTTGATGACCTGCAAAACGATATTCGAGCGTATGTCCAGCACGCCGGTTGTTTTGTAAAGCCGTTCCAGCACAAATGCAGAATAATGTTTCAGGTTACGGGCGCGCACCCTGAGTAAATAATTGGCATCGCCGGTAATGATGTAGGAGCCCACTACCTCGGGCCAGTTTTGCAGCGCCTGCGAAAAATTTTCATGCCATTGTTCCACGTCGCGCCGCATCGTCACCTGCACAAAGGCATCCACTTCCAGGCCGAGCTTGGTCGCGTCCAGCACCGCGCTGTAGCGGCTGATAATGCCGGCCTCTTCCAGCAGCCTCACCCGGCGTAAACAGGAAGATGGCGACAAAAACACTCTTTCCGCCAATTCCAGGTTACTGACGCGGCCATCCGCCTGCAGAGCCTGCAATATTTTCAAATCCGTGGCATCAAGCTGCATTTAGAATATCCCACCGTTTATATTAAAATTAATCGAACTATATTCTATAAATATCCAATATATCACGCTATTTTGCAATAATTAATCAGCAATTCTGGCATAAAATAATCGCACCAACACTACCATATCGAGACTTCCATGGCGGACCTATCCCCTCGCATCTGGGACATCAGCCCCGCTATCCAGGCCGGCATTCCGGTCTGGCCGGGCGATACCTCCTATTCGTCTGAAACCACCTGGGAAATTGCCGACGGCTGTCCGGTCAAGGTCAGCAAGTTCACGATGTCCACGCACACCGGCTCGCACACCGACGCGCCGGCGCATTACGACCCGCAGGGTAAGTCTATCGATGCCGTAAGCCTGGAAGCCTACATAGGGCCGTGCCGGGTAATACATTGCCTGGGCAGCGACCTCGTGCAGCCTGAACATCTGCATGGCAAACTGGACAATATGCCTGCGCGCGTGTTGTTGCGCACCTACCAGCGCGCGCCACAACAGGCTTGGGATCAGCAGTTCCCCTGTATCGCAGCATCGACAATCGCCTTGCTGGCCGGGCACGGCGTGAAACTGATAGGCATAGACAGTCCGTCGCTGGATCCGCAGGATTCAAAAACCCTGGACAGCCATATGGCGGTGAAGACACACCGGATGGCGATATTGGAAGGGGTCATCCTGGACGACGTCGCCGAAGGCGACTATGAATTGATTGCCTTGCCGTTGAAGCTTGCCGGACTGGATGCCAGCCCGGTACGCGCGATCTTGCGCGCACTATAAACATTGACCGACGACACACCATACCATGACCTCGATTACCCGCGACAACTGCCTGGCACTGGATCAAAGCGATACGCTTGCCGATTTCCGCAATGACTTTAGCCTGCCCGAAGGTACCATCTACCTGGACGGCAATTCCCTGGGCGCCATGCCCAAAGCCTCGCAAACCCGCGCACTGGAAGTGATTACCAAAGAATGGGGCACAGACCTGATCAAGAGCTGGAACCAGGCCGGCTGGTTCGATTTGCCGTCACGCCTCGGCAACCTGCTGGCGCCGCTGATAGGCGCAGCGGACAATGAAGTGGTCGTCACCGACTCCACGTCGATCAACCTGTTCAAGGCCCTGGCTGCCGGTTTGCAGATACAGGCCGGCAAAGCGGAAACCGCCCAGCGCAGGGTCATCGTCAGCGAGCGCAGCAACTTCCCCACCGACATCTACATGGCGCAGGGCCTGACTCGTTGGCTGGACCGCGGTTACACGATCAGGCTGGTGGACACGCCGCAAGAACTGGAGGCCGCGATCAATGCCGACACGGCATTGGTCATGCTAACCCATGTCAACTATCGTACCGGCTATCTGCACGACATGCAGGAGCTCACCCGGCACGCGCATCAGCAAGGTGCGCTGATATTGTGGGACTTGGCCCATTCTGCCGGCGCCTTGCCGGTTGAATTGAATCAGGCCAATGCGGATTTTGCAGTCGGCTGCACGTACAAATACCTGAACGGCGGTCCCGGCTCACCCGCGTTCATCTGGGTCGCCCCCCGCCATCAGGAGGCCTTCCACCATCCGCTGTCCGGCTGGTGGGGACATGCGTCGCCTTTCTCGATGCAGCCTTCATTTGAAGCGACTCCCGGCATACGCCGCGCGCTGTGCGGCACCCAGCCCATCGTTTCGCTGGCGATGGCGGAATGCGGACTGCAGATATTTGCCAAAACCAGCATGCAGGCGATACGCCGGAAATCGCTGGCATTGACCGACCTGTTCATCCAGTTGGTGGAGCAACGCTGCGCGCAGCATCCTCTGGAACTGGTGACCCCGCGCCAGCACGGACAGCGCGGCAGCCAGGTCAGCTTCAGCCATACCCATGGTTATGCGGTAATGCAATCCCTGATCGGGCGCGGCGTAATCGGCGATTATCGCGAACCCGGCATCATGCGTTTTGGCTTCACGCCCTTGTATGTGCGCTTTGTCGATGTCTGGGATGCGGTGGAGACGCTGCGCGACATCCTCGACACCAGGGACTATGCATTGAACGCCACGCGTCACGCGGTGACCTGATCCAACCATACAGAGAAACACAATGACTAACGAAAATAAAAGCGAAAACAAATGCCCGGCCAGCTGGCATGACGCCAAAATGGATTTCAGCGATGCGATGAGCTACGGCGATTACCTGGGCCTGAACCAGATACTCAATGCGCAGCATCCGCGCTCGCCCAATCACAACGAAATGCTGTTCATCGTGCAGCACCAGACCAGCGAATTGTGGATCAAACTGATGCTGCATGAACTGCATGCGGTGCGCCAGCAATTACATGCCGGCGATTTGCCGCCCGCGTTCAAGATGCTGTCGCGCGTGGCCCGCATCATGGATCAACTGGTGCATGCATGGGACGTGCTGGCAACCATGACTCCCAGCGAATACACGGCTATCAGGCCCTATCTCGGCAACTCGTCCGGCTTCCAGTCACATCAATACCGTGAACTGGAATTCATACTTGGCAACAAGAATCCGGCCTTGCTCAGCGTGCATCAGTCAAATCCGCAAGCCTATGCGCTACTCGACGCCACACTGCGCGCGCCGTCCATTTATGATGAGGCGATCATGCTGCTGGCACGCAGTGGCTTTGCTATCGATGCAGAGCGCCTGAAGCAGGACTGGACCCAGCCGGTCGCCGCCAATGAATCGGTCAAAGCTGCCTGGCTAAAGGTATATCAGGCTCCTGAGCAGCATTGGGTATTGTACGAACTGGCGGAAAAGCTGGTGGACATGGAGACAGCCTTCCGCATCTGGCGCTTCCGCCACGTGACGACGGTAGAAAGGATCATAGGCTTCAAGACCGGCACCGGCGGCACCGCCGGGGTCAGCTATCTGCGCAAGATGCTGGACGTGGTGCTGTTTCCCGAGCTGTTCTCGTTGCGCACGTCACTCTGATTAGTTTTCTATCGGCAACTATATGGACTTAGAAGGCCATGCCAGGGCCTTCTTCGTGGGCGCATAACCACATCGTCCCTATAAACACGTTAAGGACTGCTAGAATAAAGAAAATGTATATTCCTCAATGGAAAAATGAATAGCAGCCTGATAACTAAAAATATTTCCGTGGAACAGCTGTGCATAGGCTTATATGTGCACCTTGATATAGGCTGGCTCAAACACTCCTTTGCCCGCAATAGTTTCAAGATCAAAAACGATCAACAGATTGTCGCAATCAAGCAATTGGGATTGAAAACCGTCCGGGTGGAGCCTGGCCGCAGCGATTGCCGGCCTTTGCCTGCCAATCCAGCACCCGACACGGGACCGACAGAAATTGCCCGGCCCAGCCCCGAGGAACTGGAACTGATCAATGCCAAAAAGGCCAGGATAGAAAAGCTGATCGTGGAAAGCAGTGCGATAGCGCAATGCGAAAAAGAGTTCGAGAAAGCAGCCAATACCCTGAAGAACATTTCCCGCAACCTGTTTTCACGTCCGCAGGAAGCGCAAAGGGATGCCGACCAATTGATCCAGCAAATGCTGGAATCGCTGCTGGCCGACAAGGACATTGCGATCCACCTGATGAACGACAAGATCGCCGGTGAAGAAGCCTATTACCATTCGCTGAATGTATCGGTGCTGGCAATGATGCTGGCAAAAGAACTGCATTTGTCCGAGCAGGATATCAAACTGATAGGTGTGGGTTGCCTGTTCCACGACATCGGCAAGATAGAAATCCCCGACCGGATAGTCAACAAGACTTTTGCGCTGACCAAGGCCGAGCAAAACCTGCTGCAGCAGCATTGCCTGTACGGCGCCGCGATAGCAGAAAAGCTGGGGCTGCCGAAGCAGGTAATAGACATCATCCAGCAGCATCATGAATATGCAGACGGCAGCGGCTATCCGAATCGCCTGACATCTCTCCAGATGTCGCCTTTGGCGCGCATCGTCTCCGTCGTCAACGCCTACGACAACCATTGCAACCGCCCGAATCCTGCCGATTCGCTGACCCCTTACGAGGCCTTGGCCTATATGTTCAAGCAGCAGCGCAAATTATTCGAGCCCGCCGCCCTGGATATGTTCATTCATTGCCTGGGAGTTTATCCGCCTGGCACCATCGTGCAATTGTCGGATGCCACCCTGGGCATGGTCATGTCCATCAATTCCGGCAAACCCTTGCGGCCTAGCGTACTGATCTATGATCCTGACATACCGAAGCACGAAGCCATCATCCTGGACTTGAGCAAGGAACTGGACCTGGAAGTTGCTGCCAGCCTGAGGCCGAAACAACTGGCGCCGGAAGTCTATGAATACCTGAGCCCGCGCAAACGCATGTCCTATTTTATGGATACGCAAAAGGCAAGCAGCAAACCCCGGGCTTAAGCGGGCCAACAAGCATGGCAGCCCTTTGCCGAGATGGACGAAGTTAGCGAGCGAACCACTATTAAAAACTACATCTGGCGTGAATTTCCCCATTTGATTGTTGCGCCTATCCTTTTCGGGTGAAAATTGATGTAACCTTTAAGCGCACATTTCCTGCGAGCCGGAACCAAGAACCTGTTCACGATCTGTAGCGAGCGGGCGTCAGCGGGGTAAAGAGCAGCGCAACAAGCGGAGCGTACCTGCATGTGAGCAGCGCTTGAGCCCCGATCACGTCCGCGCAGTAAGATCGTGAACAGGTTCTTAGCGCCTTTTTACCCGCCGGGGGCCGGTTGCGCACGGTATTTGTCCATATGGCATAGCAATTCATCCATAGCACCACAATTGAGGTGATCAGATGACCGCACCAGAAATTCAGGATGAACCCGATGACAAGGGAAGCGGCAAGACGCTGCCGATGGTGCTTGGCAACGCACAGCCCTGGCTGCCCTATCGCAGCTGGTTTGGACTGCGAGAAAAATTGGTCATGCTGGTGCTCGGGGTCGCGCTCGTCAGCATGCTCGCCGCCGCCGGCGCATTCATGTTTGTCAGTCAACGCTATATGGAGACATCGATCGAGTCGCACCTCGCATCTGTGGCTCGTCTGCATGCGCAGCGCATAGACGAATTCATGAATTTCCTGACCTCGGAATTACGGCTCATCAGCAGTCGCACCCAATTGCGCAAGGCGCTCTCGGATTATGTCGACCGCAGAGATCCCGCAGCGCTGGAGCAGATCAATCTCATTTTGTCCGACGCCAAGCGTTCGGTAGCATCTTTTGACAACTTGCTGCTGTATGGCATAGATGGAAAGCTTATTACGTCGATATCTGCATTGAGCCTGGACTCCCAGCAGCTGGATGCCAATTTACGGGACAGCCTGCTCAGCAGTCACAAGGTCACATCCACGATCATCGGGGCCGACGGCCGCCGCCTGATCCAGGTCGGCGGCCCCATGATGGATGGCAACCGCGCGATCGGCATCCTGGTCGTCCTCACCAGCATGGAGCCGCTGAGGGCTGCGGCCAGCGGCAGCGGCGGCTGGATATCGGAAGAGCTGATCATTACCGAGACAGATGCCAACGGCCGTGACAAAGCGATTACCCCATTGCGTTTTGCGATGGCGGAAGATGTTCCGCCACTGACCCTGACCCAGATCAAGGACCAGGACAAGATCAAATCCGATGAGCGCAACCTGTTGTCGGGCAAGGACTATCGCGGTGTGCCGGTACTCGCCTCCACCCAGCTGCTGAAAAACCCGGCATGGACCATCATGGTCAAGATAGACCAGGATGACGCCTTCCGGCCGATACGTGACCAGAGGGACCTGTGGCTGGCCATGATGTTGCTGGTGCTGGTGCTGGTCGCCATCGTCGGTGTCTTGCTATCCAGCTACTTCACGATGCCGATACTGGGCCTGGCCGAAGTCGCCGTGATGATCGCCAGCGGCGATTTCAAGCGCCGCATGCAGCACTTCTCGCGCGACGAACTGGGCATGCTGTCGTATTCCGTGAACCGCATGGCGGACAAACTGGTGGACGTCAGCGCAGAACTGGAAACGCAACTGCGTCTGCAGCATGAGCGTGCCGACAGGCTGAATGACCAATTGATTCATGCCAATAATGAGTTGCACTGGCTGTCGCGCACCGACTCGCTGACCAAGTTGTTCAACCGCCGCACGCTGGAAGAGACCCTGGAAAATGAATGGCTGCGCGCAATACGCACCGGGCATTCGCTGGCGGCGATCATGCTGGACCTGGATTACTTCAAGAACATCAATGACGTGTCCGGCCATGCCACCGGCGACGATTGCCTGCGCCGGGTAGGATCGGTACTGAAAGAAACGGTGCAACGCAGCGGGGATTTTGTCGCGCGCTATGGCGGTGAAGAGTTTGTCATCCTGGTCATCGATGCCAATATCGAACATGCCTGCACGTTTGCCGAGCGCATACGGACGCGCCTGGCAGAAGAAGCCATTCCGCATCCATCCTCTGACCTGGCGCCTGTGGTCACCGCCAGCATGGGCATCACGGCAATGGTCCCCAGCAATGACCGCTCGCCGCAGGAGTTG
>DATHMC010000315.1:0-15457 GCA_035487495.1 Undibacterium sp. | reverse complement strand
CAAGGGCTGAAAATGGAGAATGTTTCACTTGAATGCCCCATTCTATGCGAAATCCGTGCCGCGCTTCGCTTACTGCGCTTGACCGGCAGCAATCAATCCCAGGCCGGCGCCAGACCCTCCGGGCTGGTCAGGCGCTGCTGGCGCTCCAGCGCGGCGATCTGCGCCATCTCATCTTGCGACAAGCGCAGTTGCCGCGCCTTCAGGTTGCTTTCCAGGTTGGCGCGTTTGGTCGACGAAGGGATCACCGCATAGCCGAGCTGCATCGCCCAGGCCAGTGCTACTTGCGCCGGCGTGGCCTGATGGGCTGCGGCGATTTGCTGGATGACCGCATCCTGCAGCACCTTGCCGTAGGCCAGCGTCATATAGGAGGTGACCGCGATGCCCTGGCTACGCGCAAACTCCGTCACCTTGCGATTTTGCAGGTAGGGATGCAGTTCGACCTGGTTGGTGGCGATTTTCCCGGTGCCGACGATGTCGATCGCTTGCTGCATCAGCTCCACCGTGAAGTTGGAAACGCCAATCTGGCGCGTCAGGCCCTGCACCTTGGCTTCCTGCAAGGCTGCCAGGCTATCCGCCAGCGGCACCGCGCCGCCCGGCGATGGCCAGTGGATCAAGGTCAGGTCAAGGTAGTCGATGCGCAGCTTGGCCAGGCTGTCTTTCAGGCTAGGAATGAGGCTGTTGCGGCCCAGGTTCTCGGTCCAGATCTTGGTGGTGATGAACAGCTCGCTGCGGGCCACGCCGCTTTCGGCTATCGCCTGGCCGACCTCGGCTTCGTTGCCGTAGATTTGCGCGGTGTCGATCACCCGGTAGCCCAGGTCCAGGCCGTGCTTCACCGAATCGATGACGGTCTGGCCTTGCAGGCGGAAGGTGCCGAGGCCGAAGGAATGGATGTGATTCATAGTGGTTCCGTAAATTGTTTGCTAAAGATTGGTAGGGTGGGCACCTGTGCCCACGCGGATGCGACTCTCGATTTATTACAGCGTGGGCACAAGTGCCCACCGTACGAAATTAATGTCCAACAACCAGGTTGGATTTCTTTGCGCCGCTGGCGCGAGGAATCGGATTCCGGCGGTCCAGCGCCCCGCTCCATGCGGTCAGGCCGAGCGCGCCCAGCACTACCAGCGCGCCTATCCACGGCGTATGCATCAGGCCCAGGTGTTCCACGATCAAGCCGCCGCCCCAGGCGCCGCCGGCGATGCCGACGTTAAACGCGGCGATGTTCAGGCCGGAGGCCACGTCCACCGCGCGCGGAGTGAAGTGCTCGGCCTGCTGCACCACATACACCTGCAAGCCCGCCACATTGCCGAACGCCACCGCACCCCACACCAAGACCGTGGCCACCACCAGCCACGGATGCGGCGCAGTGAAAGTCAGCACCAGCAAGACCACGGCCAGCAAAGAGAAGATGATCTTCAGCGCATCGATAGGGCCGCGCCGGTCGGCCAGCTTGCCGCCCCAGATATTGCCGACTGCAACCGACACGCCGTACACCAGCATCACCAGGCTGATCGCATTGGCGCTGAAGCCGGAAATGTCTTGCAGGATAGGCGCCAGATAGGTGAAGGCGACGAAGGAACCGCCATAGCCGACCGCCGTCATCGCATACACCAGCAACAGGCGCGGCTGGCCGAGCACCTTGACTTGGTCCAGCAGCGAAGCCGAAGCGGAACTCTTGATATGGCCCGGCACAAAGACCAGGCTGCCGATGAAGGCGACGATGCCCAGCGCGGACACGGCGAGGAAGGTCTCGCGCCAGCCGAAATGCTGACCGATGAAGGTGCCCAGCGGCACGCCGGTGACCAGCGCTACCGTCAGACCGGTGAACATGATCGCGATCGCGCTGGCGGCCTTCTCTTTCGGTACCAGGCCGGTGGCGATGGTGGAGGCGATGGAAAAGAACACCCCGTGCGCCAGCCCGGTCAGGATGCGGGCGATGATCAGGGATTCATAGCTGGGCGCTTTCCAGGCCAGCAGATTACCCAGCGTGAACAAGACCATCAGCGACAGCAACAAGGCCTTGCGTGGCACCTTGCCGGTGAGTGCGGTCAAGACCGGTGCGCCGACAGCCACGCCGAGCGCATACAGGCTGACCAACAGGCCGGCCGACGGCAAGCTGACTCCGAGGTCGCCGGCGATAGTGGGAATGAGGCCGACGATGACGAATTCCGTCGTCCCGATGGCAAAGGCGCTGATGGTCAGCGCGAGTAGGGCAATAGGCATGCTGCTTCTCCAAATGAGTGATGATGGACAACAGGCGCAAGTGTCCGTGTTTCAGGGTTTTGGAAAAAGATCGTGCCGGGCAGAAGATATTTGATTAAAATTCAATAATGAAGACCACATTAGACGAATTACTGGCGTTTGTGACCGTCGTGGACAGCGGTTCCGTCACGGCAGCGGCCGAACAGCTGGAGCAAACCGTGTCCGGCATCAGCCGCGCGCTGGGCCGGCTGGAAGAAAAACTACAGACCACACTGCTGCGCCGTACCACGCGCAAGCTGGAGCTGACCGAGGAAGGCGGCGTGTTCCTGGCGCAGGCGCGCAAGATACTGGAGTCGGTGGATCAGGCCGAGGAACAGATGGCGATCCGCCGCCAGCGCCCTTCCGGCCGGCTGCGCATCAATGCCGCCGTGCCTTTCATGCTGCACGTGGTGGTGCCGCTGGTGGAAGGCTTCCGCCAGGCCTATCCCGAGATAGAACTGGAACTCAATACCAACGACCTCAACATCGATCTGCTGGAAGAGCGCACCGACATCGCCATCCGCATAGGCGTCTTGCGCGACTCCACACTGCACGCGCGCCCGCTGGGGCATAACCGCCTGCGCGTACTGGCCAGCCCGGCCTACCTGAAGCAGCACGGCAAGCCAAAAACCGTGGCCGCTTTGACGCAACATAGCCTGCTAGGCTTTACTCAGCCGGAAGCGCTGAACCAGTGGCCGCTGCGTCACCCGCAAGGCGATCGGCTTGCCGTCGCGCCCAGCCTGCAAGCCAGCAGCGGCGAAACCCTGCGCCAGCTGGCGCTGGCCGGCCAGGGCATCGTCTGCCTGGCCGATTTCATGACCAGGGCCGACCGCAAGCGCGGCGACCTGGTGCAATTGCTGATGGCCGATACGGTGGAGGTGCTGCAGCCCATCCACGCGGTGTACTACCGCAATACGCAACTGGCCTCGCGGATTACCTGCTTCCTGGATTATCTGGCGGAGCGGATGGGGAATGAATAGGTTAATGGGGCAATTTAAGTGCCATCCTCAAGCTCAATACCTGGACTGGCTTTTTAAATAGGCGATCAAATCTGCGCGGTCTTTGGCGTCCGGCACTGAATATCCCATTTTTTGCCCAGGTATCAATTTTTCAGGATTGGCCAGCCATCGGTCCAGGTTTTTTTCAGTCCAGATGATCCTGGATTTTTTCAGCGCCGGGCTGTAGTCGAAATCGGCGACGCTGCCGGCTTTTCTCCCCACCACGCCTCGGTGTGCCGGGCCGGCCAGGCTGACGTCGATAGAGTGGCAGGCGATGCAGCGCGACGCATACAGCCGCTTGCCGTTATTGGCGTCGCCGCCGGCGTACGCCAATGCACTGCTCAGGCAGGCCGTCATGGCGAGCAGGAAAAAAGTAATTTTCATACGCTTGTCTTAAAAAATGGGCGCGGCTTGTGCGCACGCGGGCGCTGCCCGCCGATGCCTTGCCGCATCGTGGGACAGAGCGGGAAAAACCCGCCCGCGCCACAAAACTGAGCCGTGTTCCCGGCAACAGCCCTATCTATCAAGCGCCAAAAGCCATCGCTTTCGGCAGCGGCATGCCCAGCGCGTTATTCAGGATGGCCCAGTGTCCGACTTCGTCCGCCGCCAGCCTGGCTGCCACTTTTGCGAATGCATGGTCCTTGAAAGACGGGATCACGCCGAGGTAGGCATTGGTCGCGCCCAGTTCCAGCGACAATGCCAGTTTCAATACGTCTTCCTGGTTCTTGAGCTGGCTGGCATTCAGCGCCTTTGCATATGCATCGAGGGATTTTTCCTCAACCGGTTTGCCGCCGAGCTTGGCAATTGCGTTGATCAGCAGGTCACGATGTATTTTGTGGTCATCCTGGAATTTCAATGCAATATCGAGTACAGGCTTTTGCAGCAAGCCGCTCTTGGCTCCCAGGGTATACGCATTGATGCCCTGGTGTTCCAGGCCGAGCGCGACGTTGAGTATGCCCACGTCATTTGCCATATCGCCTTTGCTTTCCGCAGCGTCCGCCTCTTGCCCCGCCAACAGTAGCACGGCTCCGGTCGACAACATCGCCGCAGTCGTTCCATGCAGGAACAGGCGGCGCGAACTTGTTTGCTCAAAAAGATTCTTTATCATTTTTTTCTCTCCAAAAAGTTGCCCCCGCCGCACAGGAAAATCCGCTTTAGCCGACGGGAGAATTATCAGCTTAGGCGAATAAAAACACTTTGTACAGTAAAATATGTTTTAAGTGTTTTATTGCCGCCAATGATATAAAATAAGAACAGGATCAAGGGATCAATACTGTTCAGTTAAAAACCAAATCCTTTTGATCTGTCGTTCCCCTGTGTCCCTGTAGGGAGCGAACGTTCCCTTGCAAGGGAACGCCGTTACGCAGGCAAGCAGCATGCTGCTTGAAATCCCTGCTTCACCGCGCAGGCGGGAACCTAGCGTCGTTCGACGAAAGCCACTGGGTCCCTGCCTGCGCGGGGACGACAAATTAGAGCATTGACGCTTAACTGAACGGCGTTAGGATCAAGGGATGGAATTACCGGGGCGGCAAGGTTCCCGCCCACCAGGAGGACGCATGATAGAGATATTCGGAATGCGGCAGAAAGAACTGCTGAGGCTATTATTAAAAAACAAGGCGGGGATGACCGCTGACGAGCTGTCGGCGCAGCTTGCGATCACGCGCAATGCCGTGCGGCAGCATCTGGCCGCGCTGGAAAATGACGGGCTGCTGAAAAGAGGGATCACCCGGGCTTCCGGCGGGCGGCCGGAGCAGCTGTATGTGCTGACCGACAAGGGCCATGAATGCTTTCCGCGCCACTATGCCTGGTTCGCCCAGCTATTGGTCGAATCGGTGCAGCAGGAAGCCGGCACCGAAGGCTTGAGCGACCGGCTGGCGACGATGGGCACCCAGGTCGGCAAGCAATTGCGCGCCCAGCATCCCGAGCTCGTGAGCCGCAGCGAAAAAGTGCGAAAACTGTCCGACATCATGCAGCAGCTTGGATACGATGCGCACAGCACCGGCGATGGCAAGGGAGAAGCCATCGAAGCGGACAATTGCGTTTTCCATACGCTGGCATTGGCCAATCCCAATATCTGCCAGTTTGACCTGGCGCTTTTAGCGGCGTTCACCGACAGCGAGGTCGACCACCAGGCATGCATGGCAAGAGGCGACAACATCTGCCGGTTCAAATTCAACGGCAAGGCCCGCTGACCCTGCCATCACGGATTACTTGCCGGCAGGCTCCATATATATCAACTCCCAGTTGTGCCCATCCAGGTCTATATAGCCGTGCCCGTACATAAAACCGTAGTCTTTTGGTTCGTCTGGCACGGTGCCGCCCGCGGCAACCGCCTTGGCAACCATGGCATCGACCTCGGCGCGGCTTTCGCAGGATAGGCAGAGCAGCACTTCAGTGCTTTTGCTGGAGTCGCAAATTTCTTTTTGGGTGAAGGTCTTGAAATATTTCTCCACCAGCAGCATCACATAAATCGTGTCGCTGACGATCATGCTGGTGGCATTTTCGTTGGTAAACTGGGGATTGAAGCTATAACCGAGCCGGGTAAAGAACTCGACGGATTTATTCAGGTCTTTGACCGGCAGATTGACAAATATTTGTTTGCTCATCGTATTTTCCTAAAAAAAGATTTCATAACGTCGGGTGAAAGCGGCATCAATGCCTCGGATCAAAAGTCGGGTTTCCGGCGTACTGCCGGTTTTTTTGCCGCTTATCGGTACGACGAACGGCTTTGGGCTAAATCGACACCACGGCTCAAATCTCTTTAATTTTTTTTGAATTAGGGCTTACGCAAGCATGAGGGGCCACAGGTCCCACGGCGTCGTCCTCGCGAAAGCGGTGAAGCAGGAGGGGAGAGCAGCATGCTGCTCCCTGCGTAACGGCGTTCCCCTGCAAGGGAACGTTCCCTCCCTTCAGGGACACAGGGGGACCCATTGTCGACTCCGGCAAAAAATGGATTCCCGCTTTCGCGGTGTAGCAGGGGTTTCAAGGCGCCCGGCGTAGGGCAGCATGCTGCTCCCTTGCAGGGCGCACACTGGCTTGCAAGCCAGTGCCGTTCCGCAGGCAGACGGCATGCCGTCTGAATCCCCCTGCTGCACCCTGCGTAACGGTCTTGCCCTGCAAGGCAAGACTCCCTCCCTACAGGGACACAGGGGAATGACGTGGTGAGTCTGAATCCCCTGCCTGAGATAGTTCTGCGCAAAGTTCCTATGAATAAATCCGAAAGCAGTTCTTGTTCCGCTCAGACGGGCAAGCTCTTCCGGGCTCGCGCAATCCCCGGCACTACCGCTGCAGCCACATCCAGCCCCTCCTGCACCGGGCGGATTTCCACCTGTGCATCTTCGATGAAAGGATAAGGGTAACGCTTGACCCAGTCTATCGCCCCGGCCATCGACTTTGCCTGTATCAGCCAGTAGCCGGCGATCAGTTCCTTGGTTTCGCTGAAGGGGCCATCCAGCACCGTGGATTTGCCGCCGGAGAATTTCACGCGGGCGCCGCTGGCGGTGATTTGCAAGCCCTCTCCGGCGATCATCACGCCAGCTTGGACGCCCTCGGCATTGCGCCCTGCCATCGCGGCCAGGACTTTATCGCTGGGAATAGCGCCGGTTTCGGCCAGCGGGCTGGATTTCAGCATCACGACGAAGCGCCTCTGCTCCGTATCGGCCGCCGCCCTGGTGAGGCTGACGCCTTCCAGGCCGCCCGGGCAGCCGCTGCCGCGCACTTCCAGCGTGAGCTCATTGTCCTGAGCCGGCCAGCGCTTAAGCCAGGCTATCGCTTCTTGCTGCGACTCGGCTTCCATCATCGCGAAGCCGGCCACCAGTTCCTTTTCTTCAGTGAAAGGTCCTTCGCTCATCGTCTGCTCGCCATCGCGGAAGTGCATCCGCACACCCTTGCTACTGGGGTGCAACACCAGCCCGGCACATGCCGCACCGGCGGCCTCCAGCTCTTCGCTGTATTTGGCCATCGCGGCCAGCGTGCCGGCGCTGGGCGGACTGCCTGCCTCGGTAGCCTGGTCGGCTTTTCGAATGATCATGAAACGCATCGTAATGTCTCCGCTGGTTTATGCTGCGTAAGGGTACCAGACAAATCCGCCAGCGTAAAATTGAAGCTCCTGCAGAACGCTAGGCCCTGATTGCATCGACCAGGCTGCGCGCATAGGCCGGCAAGTCATCGTAATTCCGAACGCAGATCAGCAGATGGCGCATGGCCCAGGCATCGGTCAGCCGCAACTGGCGCAGCGCCATCGTCTTTTTATAGCGTGCCGCCGCGGTCTGCGGCACCACGGCGATGCCGACGCCGCTCTCCACCATGCGGCAGATCGCATCGAAACTGCGCAGCCGCACCCGGTAGCGCAGGCGCCGGCCCAATTTTGCCGCATGTTCGCCCAGGTGCTGTTGCAGCGCGCTGTCGCCCGCCAGGCCGATGAAATCGTGTTCCAGGATTTCTGCAAACGAGATGCTGCGCCGGGAGCCGGCGGCAAGCGCCAGCGCATGATCCGGCGCCGCCACCACGACCAGCCGGTCATCCCGGAACGGCAAGGTTTGCAAACCTGCGCTGGCGACGCTGTCGGCGATGATGCCTATATCGGCCAGGCCGTCGGTCAGCGCCTGCACGATGTCGTAGCTGAGCCTTTCGTCCACGTCGATATTGACGTGCGGGTGGGTCTTCATATAGCTTGCCAGCGCTTCCGACAAGAACTCCATCAATGCCGCCGTATTGCACAACAGGCGTATCTGCCCTTTCAAGCCCTGCGCATATTCGCCCAGGTCGCCGCGCATCCTGTCCATCTGCTGCGTCACCGCGCGCGCATGGTGCAATAGCGTGCGTCCCGCATCGGTGACTTCCACGCCGCGCCGCTTGCGCAGCAACAGCGGCACGCCCAGCAAGTCTTCCATGCCGCGCAAGCGTGCGCTGGCGGACGCCAGCGCCAGGTGTGTGCGTTCGGCGCCGGAAGTGATGCTGCCGGCCTCGGCCACATGGAGGAATAATTGCAAATCGGTCAGGTCAAAGCGCATGGCGGCCTCAATAAAAAAGCATTTCCCGTTTCAGCCTTCGCATATGGCTTAGGCAGTCTGAGTTTATTCCAGATTTTCATCCGATGCCAGCGGTGGCAAACTGCCTGCATGGAAAATATTTTAACCCTGGTCTCGCTCGATACCGGACCGCATTTTTTGGCGACCTGCCTCATCTTCCTGTTGGCGGGCGCAGTCAAGGGCGCCATCGGCCTGGGCCTGCCCACCGTTGCAGTCGGCATGCTGAGCCTGCTGATGTCGCCGATGGAGGCCGCTGCGCTGTTGATTGTGCCTTCGTTTTTTACGAATATATGGCAACTCCTGGCGGGGCCGGATTTTTCCGGATTGCTGCGTCGCTTCTGGACCATGCTGCTCGGCGTCTGCGTCGGCACTTTTGCCGGCGCCGCCTTGTTTGCGCAGGTCCATGCCGGGTGGGCCGCCGCCGGCCTGGGGCTGGCGCTGATGGCGTATGCATTGATGGGGCTGGCGTCGGTGCACTGGCAGTTAGCCGGCGGCGCAGAACGCTGGCTGGCGCCCGTGATCGGCGCCGTGACGGGCATGCTGACCTCGTTCACGGGCGTATTTGTGATTCCTGCCGTGCCTTTCCTGCAAGCGCTGGGTTTGAACAAGGATGAGCTGGTGCAGGCGATGGGGCTGGCGTTTACCGTATCGACCATCGCGCTGGCGGCCAGCCTGGCCTATGCGGGCGCTTTGCACGCCGAGAGCGCCGGGGCCTCCTTCTTTGCCCTGCTGCCGTCCATGACGGGCATGCTGCTGGGGCAATGGCTGCGCCGCAGGATGAACGCCGTGCTGTTCAGGCGCTGTTTTTTTGCCGGTTTGCTGGCGCTGGGCGGCCATTTTGTGTGGCATTTTTTTGCCTGAATATCGCAGATGCCTGAGCCGCAGTAAGCTGCCGGGAAGAAATATCATGCTACGACCGTCACCGGCCACGCTGGAATATACAAAAATTAACATGATAAAACCGGCAGTATGCATAAAAAAAATTATACTTAACTGACAGGCTAGCCCCGTCTGCCGGCAATGTCAGAAGCAACACTCATGGATACGAAGTTACATTTTCTCGTGGTCAATGAATCGCCGCTCATCCAGCAGGTGATCGTCTCCCTGCTCAAGGAAATCGGCTACATCAAGGTCTCGGAGGCGATGGACGGCAAAATGGCGCTGCGCGCGCTCAAATCCGCCGCCGCGGTCGGCAATCCGGTCAATTTTGTCATCACCGATAGCGCCATGCCTTTCATGAATGGCCTGGAATTGATACGGGCCATACGCGATGCTCCCGAAATGAAGGATGTGCCGATACTGATGGTGACCGAAGAAGCCACCAAGGACGATGTGATCGCCGCGCAACAGGCGGGGGCGGACGCGTATATCGTGCGGCCTTTCAGGGCCGCCAATTTACGCAACAAGGTGCAATCGCTGCTGATCAGCAAAGGCTTGAAGGAGGCGGAGGTGTCGCTGAAGAGTTTCCGCCCGTTTCTGCGCACCAAAACCGACGCCGACGAAAGCTGAAGAGCCGCTCCGCGCGCTGCTATCAATGCCGGCAACACCATAGCTATTGCGCAGAAGGCGCTCCCCCCTCCCCCAAAGATTGTTATACGAAACCCAGGTTGCGCGTGCCTGCATTGTAGTTGCCCAGATTCGGCAGCAGGCTCAGCAAGTCGCTATCGGAAGCGCCCAACCACTTCCCGAGCGTGGCCGCGTACTGGTCGACCGACGTGGTCGGCAACAGGCGGCCCTGCCCTACGTCGTCGGGACCATTGCTGGCGACCGCCGGCGGCGTGCCGTAAAAGCGCTGCCCCTTGACCGCGCCGCCCAGCATGAAATGCATGCTGCCCCAGCCGTGATCGGAGCCGTCGTTGTTGCCGCTCAGCGTACGGCCGAAATCGGAAGCGGTAAAGGTGGTGACCTTGTTCGCGACGCCCAACTCCACCGTCGCAGCATAGAAGGCGGATACCGCGTCGGCCACGCTTTTCAGCAAGCCAGGATGCACGCTGAGCAGGCCGTCATGGGTGTCGAAGCCGCCCATCGACACAAAGAACACCTGGCGTTTGGCGCCGATGGCTTTGGCGCTGGAAATCATCCGCGCCACCATCTTCAACTGGTCGCCCAGGTTGTTGGCTGTGGGGAACGGCGTACTGATCTGCCCGGCCCCGGCCAGCGCCGTACTGAGCACATTGTTGGCATCTATCGAGCGCTTGGTGACGCGCGTGTATTCATTTTCCAGCAAATGCGCGCGCTGCTGCGTGACCAGGGCTTGCAAAGCCGAGCTGCAGGCGGCCGAGCCGAACATGGGGCGCTGCAAAGCGGAGAATGGCACCGAACCGGTCGTGGAAATCTGGTACTGCACCGCCGTTTTACCCGCCAGGAAAACCGCATTGCCGGACACGTTCACGCAAGTGAAGGTGGCGTTGCCATTGCCGGACTCGAACAGGTCGCCCATCCGCCCGCCCCAGCCGGAAGCGGCGCCTTCTGGCGACGACGATTGCCATACCGATTGCTGGTCGTTATGCGAAAACAGTTTCGGCGGCAAGGCAACGCTCTTATTGGTGTATTGCAGCTTGGTGGTAGGCTGTACCAGCGTGCCTACATTCAGCATCACGGCCATTTTCCCGGCATTGAAGATAGGCAGCAGAGGCGCCAGTTCGGGAGCCATCGCATACTGGCGGCTGAATCCGGCCGCATCGACCGGCGCCGCTGTCGGCACCAGCACGGTATTGGTCAGGCTGTCGCGGCTATACGACAAGGTTGGGCGTAGATTATAGTAGGCGTTGTAGTTGCCGGCATCGTAAGGGATGAGCGTATTGCCGTAGTCGTTGCCGCCGTACAGGAACACGCAGACGATGGCCTTGTAGTCGTCTGCCGTTGCCGTGGCGGCGGACGCTTCCGCCATTGCCGCCAGGTTCAGCGCCCACGGCGTCGCAATGCCGGCCACCGACATCGCGGAGGCACGTTGCAAAAAGGCGCGGCGGGATGCCTTCATCGTAGTGGATGTCATGGCGGTTCCTTTATTTTTGTACGATGAATTCGGGCGCTGCCAGCACCAGGGTCAGGGCCGCATAGATGCGGTTACGGCGCCTGGCGTCGGTGCCGCTGGGCATGGCATTGATGGCGCCGCGCATCAGGGCCAGGTTGTCGCCGCCGATCTGGCCCGCCGCCAGCACGATATTAATTTCATCCAGCAGGCTTTGCGCGTTGTCGGCCAGCGGCAGCAGGCTGCTGTAGTCGGCTATGACGTCGCCGATGCCCGTGCTGACGGCGCGCTGCATGTAATTCACGTAGCCTACGACCGAGGATTCGTTGGTGATCTGGAATTCCGGCGCGACCAGCGAAGCGGCGGCTATCGCACTGTTCGGCGGCACGTAGCCGGGCCGGAAAAAATTGAATACCGAAGGCGAGCGCAAGGGGCTCTGGCCCAGCCGCGCGGCCGGGTCCGACGTATTCCCTATGCCCCATGCATCGCTGGCAGAGGCGGCGCTGTACGCGCGCGCCCAGGCAATAAAGCGCAGCATCGGTTCGCGCAGCTTGCCAAACGCCGGCGCGCTGGCGCTTGACGGATTGTTACGGGCCTCGCTGTCCAGCAGCAAAGCCCTGATCACTGCCTTCAGGTTGCCTTTGACGCCGGCGCCGTCATTATTGAATACCGTCGCCACACGCGCCACATAGGCCGGACTGGGGTTGCTGGTGACCAGCTTCTGTATCAACTGGCGGCTGATGAAAGGCGCGACATTGGGATGGGCGAAGATCCAGTCCAGCGCCGCTTTCATGCTGGCCGCCCCCGTCAAGCCGGCCGGAACCGTCGTGCCGAGGAAGGTGGAGGCGCCGGTTTCATGGCGGCTGGGGATTTGTATCATGGCGCGGCGCAGGAAGTCCGGCGTGCTTGCGTCTTTGCCCGCCATATCGAAATCCCAGCCGGTGAAGACGCGCGCCAGCCCGGTGATATCGTCCTGGCCATAGGTATCCTGCGTAGTTCCGCCGGCCAGCTTGGGCGTGCCGTCCAGGTTCAATTGTTGCAGGCCTATGCTGAACAGTTGCATCAGCTCGCGCGCATAATTTTCATCCGGCAGCGCACCTGTGGCGGGATTGTATTTGACGTTGCCGCGAAAGGTCAGGAACTGCCCCATCGGTGCACTGGTGGAGATTTGCCCGAGCAGGGTACGGTAATTGCCGAAGGCATTGGCCTCCAGCAGGTCCAGATAGGCCGCCGCAGAAAAGGCGCGCCAGCCGGCGCCGACCAGGCCGTCTATCGCCGCAACCGTAATTTCAGACAGGGCCAGCGTAATGCGCTGGCGCAGCGTATCGGGCGAGCTGAGCAGCTTGCGCCACGCGGACGCATCGAAGCCGGTCTCGGTATTCCTGTAAGTGATCGCGTTGTATCCCTTGGCAATCAGCCAGTCCCAACGCGCGCCGGATGGCGGCATCGCGAACTGCGCATCCAGCCAGCCGGCATATCCCAGTTGCTGCACCTGTGCGATTTGCGCGCGGCTGGCGCCCATCGATGCCTGTGCCAGGAAGCGCGACGCGTCGGCATCGGAAACCGCAGGCACCACGGTGCTGCCGGCGGCGCGCGGCGCGGCAAGACTCCTGGCTTCTGCAGCGACAACGGGCGACGTGGCGCTATCCGTTCCACCGCCGCAGGCCGCCAGCAACAGGCTGGCGCCAAGCCCGGCTGCGGCACCGGGATGGATCGCGTGATTCGGCGGGGGGCCATCGCCGGCCTTGGCCGGCGGCATCGGTTTGGCCGTCATTGCGACACTTCCGACGGCCTCGGATTCTTGTGCTAGCTCCATGCTGGTCATGGCGATCCCTCTGCGGTTTTTATTGCTTGTTTGAGTGAGACTGGCTATTTATTGTGTTGCTGACGAGAACGATAGTTCAAGAAAAGTCTTTTGAATATCGACAATTTGTAAGCATTTGTCAAAACCTGTGAAGAAGCTTCTGCCTCTTGCGGCGATGCATTCCTCCAGGCATCCTGGATAAGCGCCATCCCGGATTTTTATAATTTTTGTTACACAAAAATTGCTTTTTTCTTAAAAATGGTAAAAAGCGCGCAGGCATGGTTCCATGCAGGTGCCGGCAGGGAAATTGACAGCGACGGCAAAGCTTGCCAATGATAAACTTATACGGCTGTCTGTTGACGTTCCATTCCTATAGTGCACCTGTATGCTAGTGTGCAATAGTGACAAGCATATTACCGTCCGCCGCCCTACTTCGACAAGCGCTTCGCAAACTGCCTGGCTATACATTGTGCTAACCCTACTCCTGAAGACTAAACTGCGGCTGAGCCGGCTCCCTCGCCTGTCGGCCACGCATTCCATGCTGCTGTGGGCGGTGCTTGTCGGCGTAGTCGGCGCGTTGGCGACGCTGGTATTCAAAGAGGGCTTGAGGAGCCTGCAGCTGCTGCTGGTCGGGCGCAGCGGCTCCCTGGTGGAGATGGCCGAGACCCTGTCCTGGCAGACACGCATCCTGTTGCCGGCCGGCGGCGGCATCGTCGCCGGCGCGCTGCTGCTCGTCTCCAAGCGCTACACCCCGGCCGCCAATTCGGACTACATGGAAGCCATAGCAATAGGCGACGGCCGGGTCCCTATTGTCAGCAGCCTGATCCGCAGCCTGTCTTCGCTGTGCACGATTGCCAGCGGCGGCTCGATAGGCCGCGAAGGATCGATGGTGCAGCTGGCGGCCATGTGCGCGTCCATTACCGGCCGCCTGACCGGCTTTGAACCGGCCCGCCTGCGCCAACTGGTTGCCTGCGGCGCCGCAGCGGGCATCGCCTCCGCCTACAACGCGCCGATCGCCGGCGCCTTCTTCGTGGCGGAGATCGTACTGGGCGCAATCGTCATCGAAAGCTTCGGGCCGGTACTGGTGGCGGCGGTGGTCGCCAACATTGTCATGCGCGAAATGCCCGGCTACCATCCTACCTATGAAATGCCGCCCTTCCCGGCGATCTCCGACAAGGAAATGATCCTGTTCGTGGTGCTGGGCGCCTTGGCCGGATTGCTGGCGCCGCAATTCCTGCGCTTGTTGAATACTTCCAAACGCCTGTTCCAGAAACTGGGCCTGCCGCTGCCCGTGCGGCTGGGCGTGGGCGGCCTGGCGGTAGGCCTTATGTCGGTATGGGTGCCCCAGGTGTGGGGTAACGGCTACAGCGTGGTCAATTCGCTGCTGCATCAGCCGTGGATGTGGTCCACGCTATTAATCGTTTTGGCGAGCAAGATCCTGGCCACTGCGCTGACCACCGGCTCCGGCGCAGTCGGCGGGATTTTTACCCCTACGCTGTTTGTCGGCGCCGCCGTCGGTTGCCTGTTCGGCCAGGGGGTCCACCTGCTGTGGCCGCAAGTCGTGTCGCTGCCGTTTACCTATGCCATCGTCGGCATGGGCGCATTCCTGGCGGCGGCTACCAGCGCGCCGCTGATGGCCATCCTGATGATCTTTGAAATGACGCTCAGCTACCAGGTCATGCTGCCGCTGATGCTGGCCTGCGTGCTGGCGTATTTCGTCGCCCGGCTGGCCGGCGGCGGCTCCATGTACGAGATCACGATCAAGCGCAACCGCGAGGAAAAAGCACGGCTGCAATTGCGCGGCACGCAAATGCGCGAGCTGATTCAAGCGACCGATACGGTATTGCCGCCGACCGCCACGGTCGATGAAATGTCCAGGATGTTTTTGCAGCACCCGATCAAATACATCTATATCGTGGATGAAAAAAATCGCTACCAGGGCGTCGTCGCGCTGCAAGACCTGACGACGATCATCGGAGACAAGCTTGCCAGCAAGACCAGGCACGCCTCCGACTTTGTGCGGCGGGATTTTTTACGCGTCATTACACCGGACATGTCGCTGAGCGAAGCATTCCAGCAGTTCCTGGCGCACCAGGGTGAGCGCCTGCCTGCCATCAAAGGAAACGAGGACCCGATCTTCCTGGGCACAGTGTTCAAGACCTCGCTGCTGGAAGCCTTCTTCCAGCTGAGCCAGCTGGACTCGGCACGCTGAATCCAGCCCTGCTCCGGTCGCTCAGGCGCCGCCGGAAATGAGTCTCAGGCTTGCTGGCGAGCCGTGCCTGTGCGTGTTTGCGACCCCCTGCCTTTTGTTCGTCGTGAATACGCTGACGACCTCGGTCAAATGCCGCGCCTGCTGCTGCAAGGATGCGGCTGCCGCGGCGGCCTCCTCCACCAGCGCCGCATTTTGCTGCGTGAC
>DATHMC010000314.1:0-15333 GCA_035487495.1 Undibacterium sp. | reverse complement strand
CACCTTGACCGCCACCTTGCGGCCATCTTTCAGCACCGCAAAATGCACCTGCGCGATGGATGCAGACGCTACCGGGATACGCTCGAACTCGGCAAACAGCTGCTCCGGGTGGTCCCCCAGCGACTTGGTGATTTGCGCAATCGCCAGATCGGGATCGAAGGGCGGCACCCTGTCCTGCAGCTTGGCCAGTTCATCGGCGATATCCGCCGGTATCAGGTCGCGCCGGGTGGACAATACCTGGCCGAATTTGACGAAGATAGGCCCCAGTTCTTCCAGCGCCTTGCGCAGGCGCACGCCGCGCGGCGCGGAGATATCGCGCCAGAAAATCAGTTTTTCTATCAGTTTCGCCAGGCGCGGCACCGCCAGGCCGGAAATGGCAATTTCATCGACGCCGTAACGGACGGCAACGCGGATGATTTTCAACAAACGCAAAAATTTAAACACTAGCGCAGCCTTTCCAGTTTTTCGATGCGCTTGGTCAAACGCTCCACGTCATCACGAATTTTATTGACTTCATTGCCCAGCGCAGCCACTGCGGCCGGCCTTACCAGCATGGGATTCTCCTCCAGGAAATACTCCGCCAGGTTTTCCTGCAGCTTCTGGTGGGTCTCTTTTACCGTCTGCACCACCGTCTTTGCCGTGCCCACCATGCGCACGGCGGCGATATCGCCGAACAGCTTGCTCAGGTCTTCTTCCGCCTCCCAGCGCAAGGTCTGGCTCAACTGTGAAATCGTGTTGGCGAATTCTGCGTCGCCCTCCACCTTCACATAAGAAAAGGCGCGCTCGCGATTTTGCGCAATCAGCGGCAAATCGCTGAGCTTGACGATAATTTTTACGTCCGGCTGCCGGTCCGCCGCCGCAGCCTCCACCATGCCGTCGGCGCTGACTTTCAGCCTCAAGCTAAACAATTCGAGGTCTATGCCGGCCACCTTGCCGGCATGCAGGCGCAGTTTATCCCTGGCCCAGGGTTCCTGCGCCAGCAGGTGGTTAATGAATGGAGCGAATGGTGAAAATGGGATCATGGGTGCTTAAATAAAAACCGCCCATGGTTGCATGGGCGGTCTCAAGTTTAACAGCTTATCGCTGAATGCGGCAGCTGCCAGGAAGGCAAGGACAAACAGCCCTAGGAGATCTGCTGTATGCCGGCCAGCACCCAGCCGCCTTGTCCATCGACCGGCTTGGCCAGGTTCCAGACTTCATTGAAGGCTTCGGCCGGCGCATTGGCGGCTTCCTTGATCATGCCGGAGAATTTGACGCTGGCCAGATGGTCATTGCCGACCTGCTCCATGCCCAGCAATTCGGCGTCGATGGAAACCACATCGGTCACATTCGCGCTGGCCCCGCGTTCCTGTATCTGCAGCTTGATTTCTGCATACATCTCAGGCGTGGTGAACTCCCGGATGTCGTTGATATCGGCCCGGTCCCAGGCTGCCTGCAGGCGGATGAAATAGGTCTTCGCATTGCGCAGGAAAGCCGGCACATCGAATTCTGCCGGTACGCCCCAGGGTGCCGCCGCTGCCTGCGGCGACTGCTGGGCATACTCTTGCGGCTCGATACGAGAGCCTTCGATGCGGGAGCCTATCTCCGGTGTCGCCGAAGAGGCGCCGGCATACGCCGGCTGCGAATAGGCAGACGGCCCGCCGCTAGCTACGCCAGTCAGCGCACCGTTCTTGCGGAACATGCGAACGATGAACATGACGGCCAAAGCAAGCAAGCCGAAAGTCACAATGGTACCCAGCATGCTGCTCAATGCGCCGCCAAAGCCCAGGCTGGAAAACATGGCGCCCAGCAAGGCGCCGCCAATCAGGCCGCCGACGATGCCCTTCCAGGGGCTGGCCGGCTTCGGCGGCACCGCGGCATTAGGCGCTGCCGCCGGAGCGGCCGGTGCAGCAGCAGGCTTTGCCACATTGGATGGAGGCGCGACCTGGCGCGTTACGGTGCCGGATTGCCGCCCTATCGAACCGCCGCCGCCCAGACGCCTGGCGTCGGCATCGGAGATCGTCACTGCCAGCGCACTGGCGACGACCATCATTGCTATAAAGAATTTTTTCATGATTACTGTTACCGCCTTGCCCTACACCCGAATCGGCTGCAGACGCTTAAAGTTTAATGCCGGTGTGTAAAGCGGCCACACCTGCCGTCAAATTGTAATATTGCACGCGTTCCAGCCCTGCGTCCTGCATCATGCCCTTCAGGGTTTCCTGGTCAGGGTGCATGCGGATCGATTCCGCCAGGTAACGATAACTCTCGGCATCATTGGCGATACGCTGCCCGAGCCACGGCAAGACCGAGAACGAATAGACGTCGTACGGCTTTTGCAGCAACGCCGGCACCTTGGAGAATTCCAGCACCAGCAATTTGCCGCCCGGCTTCAGCACCCTGCGCATTTCAGCCAGCGCCTGATCCTTGTGCGTCATATTGCGCAAACCGAAAGCGACTGTCACCCGGTCGAAATAATTCTCGGGGAACGGCAATTTTTCCGCGTCACACAGTAAGGTGGGGGTAATCAGGCCCTTATTCAAGAGCCGGTCGCGCCCTACCCTGAGCATGGACTCGTTGATATCGGTATGCCAGACCTCGCCGGAAGGCCCGGCCTGCTTGACAAACTCCTTGGCCAGGTCACCGGTGCCGCCGGCGATATCCAGTACCTTGAAGCCCGGACGCACGCCGGCCTGGGCGATGGTAAAAACCTTCCATACCCGGTGCAGCCCAGCCGACATCAGGTCGTTCATCACGTCGTATTTGGCCGCGACCGAATGAAAAACCTCGGCAACCTTGTGTACTTTTTCGCCTTCTTCTACGGTGGTGTAACCGAAATGAGTAGTATTAGTCATGATTTTCGCCTATGGAATGCGCGCATTATCCCAGATTTTGCGTCAAAACACGTCCGGATGTGCGTCTGCCGGCCCGTATGGAAGGCGGGAGCATATTCTGGGGGCCGCATCGGGCCGGATTGCCGAGCTTTCCTGCTTGGCAATTGCTGCCCTAGGGCAGAACGAACCCGCCCTGGGCCTGGTTTAGTGCTGGTGTCCGCAACCGCTGGCCTGCTGCACCATCGGAGCGTCGCGCCCGGTTTCCTTGTCGAAACCGGCGGCTTCCAGCCGGTTCAGGTAGTCCTGCCACAGGCTGGGCTGGTTCTCGCCCAGCCAGTACAGGTAGTCCCACGTGTAAATGCCGCTATTGTGCGCATCTGAAAAATGCGGCTGCACCGCATAGTGGCCGACCGGCTCCAGCGCCGTCAGTGTGACGTCGCGCTTGCCGGTTTGCAAGGTCTCTTGCCCTGGACCGTGGCCGCGCACTTCGGCGGACGGCGAATACACCCGCAATAATTCAAACGGCAGCGAAAATTCGGCGCCGTCGTCAAATGTGACGTCGAGCACACGCGATTGCGTACGCACCGTCAATGCCGTCGGGATCGGTCCCGGAACGCTTTGTTTGGAGCCTGTCATAGTTGTTCTCTATTCTTTAAGCCATTTTAAGCCTGGCGCTTAATCATCCCAGCTTGCAATTGCCTGACTATCTCGGCGCGCAATTCAGGCAACAAGGCCCGCCGCGCCGACGTATCCGGGATATCCGGCCGCGCAGCGGCCCAGACCGGATTGGGAAAATGCGCATCGTCCCGGTAACGCGGAATCACATGCCAGTGCAGATGTGGCACCATATTGCCGAAGCTGGCCAGATTGATTTTGTGCGGCTGCATCACCTGGCGGACGGCCGCCTCCAGCTTCCACACCGCATCCATGAACTCGGCGCGTTCGGATGGCGGCAGGTCCGTCATTTCCTTCACGTGCGCATTCCAGACCACGCGGCAAAAGCCTGGATAATTCTGGTCGTCCACCAGCAGGACGCGCCAGCGCTCGCTGGAAAACACCACATCCCCCAGCGCGGCATCGCATAATTCGCAGCTATTCATGCTTACACCAATACCCGTTCTATGCCGCCGTTATTGGCGCGCGCCACATAATCCGGCATCCAGTTTTCGCCCAGGATATGTTTTGCCATCTCGACCACGATGTAGTCGGCCTCGGTGCCGGTGTCTTCATTGTAGCGCGACAGGCCCTGCAGGCACGCCGGGCAGGACGTCAGCACCTTGACTTCGCCGGTGAAGCCGTCGGCGCGCAACCTGTCGGCACCCTTGGTCATTTCCTCTTCCTTGCGGAAGCGTATCTGCGTCGACACGTCCGGGCGCGAAGCCGCCAGCGTGCCGGCCTCGCCGCAGCACCGGTCGTTTTTCTCGACCTTCTGGCCGTCCACTGTCGTAATCAATGCGTTGACGGTCTTCAGCGGGTCCTGCAATTTCATCGGGCTGTGGCATGGGTCATGGTACATGTACCGGGTACCGCTGACGCCGGCCAGTTTCACGTCCTTTTCCAGCAGGTATTCATGGATGTCGATGATGCGGCAGCCGGGGAAGATTTTTTCAAACTCATAGCCCTGTATCTGGTCGTAGCAGGTACCGCAAGACACCACGACCGTCTTGATGTCGAGGTAATTCAGCGTATTGGCCATGCGGTGGAACAGCACGCGGTTATCGGTGATGATTTTCTCGGCCTTGTCGAAATCGCCGGCGCTGCGTTGCGGATAACCGCAGCACAGGTAGCCGGGCGGCAACACCGTCTGCACGCCGACATTCCACAGCATCGCCTGCGTCGCCAGGCCGACTTGCGAGAACAGGCGCTCCGAGCCGCAACCGGGGAAGTAAAACACGGCCTCGGTATCGGCGGTGGTCGTCTTCGGGTCGCGGATAATCGGGACCATCTTGTCGTCTTCGATATCCAGCAAGGCACGCGCGGTCTTCTTCGGCAAGTTGCCCGGCATCTTCTTGTTGATGAAATGGATCACCTGCTCCTTGATCGGGGCCTTGCCTACCGATGCCGGCGGCGCCTTGGTCTGTTTCTTGGCGAATTTCTTCAGCAGGTCGTGGCCCATGCGCTGAGCCTTGAACACCAGGCCGGTCATTACCTGGCGGGTCGCATTGATCGTTGCCGGGTCGGTCGCGTTCAGGAAGAACATTGCACCGGCAGTCCCCGGATTGAAGGATTTCTTGCCCATCTTGCGCAACAGGTTGCGCATATTCATCGACACGTTGCCGAAGTCGATGTCGACCGGGCATGGCGTCAGGCATTTATGGCAGACGGTGCAATGATCGGCCACGTCTTCAAACTCGGCCCAATGCTTGATCGAGACGCCGCGCCGGGTCTGCTCCTCATACAGGAAGGCCTCCACCAGCAGCGAAGTGGCGAGGATCTTATTGCGCGGCGAGTACAGCAGGTTGGCGCGCGGCACGTGCGTCGCACAGACCGGTTTGCACTTGCCGCAACGCAGACAATCCTTGACGCTGTTGGCAATCGCGCCGATATCGCTTTGCTGCATGATCAGCGACTCATGGCCCATCAGGCCGAACGAAGGCGTATACGCGTTCCTCAGGTCGGCGGCGAAATCCGGCAGGTTCAGCAGCTTACCCTTATTAAAGCGGCCCTCCGGGTCTATCCGCAATTTATAGTCGCGGAAGTCCTTGATCTCATCCTCGGTCAGGAACTCCAGCTTGGTGATGCCTATGCCGTGCTCGCCGGAGATCACGCCGTCCAGCGAACGCGCCAGCACCATGATGCGGGCGACGGCGGTGTGCGCCACCTGCAGCATGTCGTAGTCGTCGGAATTGACCGGGATATTGGTATGCACATTGCCGTCGCCTGCATGCATATGCAAGGCCACGAACACGCGGCTGCGCAAGACCTGCTTGTGGATCGCGGTGCACTCTTCCAGAATCAGGCGGAAAGCCGCGCCGTTGAACATCTGGCGCAGGTGCGCCCGCACCTCGGTTTTCCAGGAAACGCGCACGGTGCGGTCCTGCACGATGCTGAACACGCTCGCGTCCGGCTGTTTTTGCAGCCGCTCGTCAAACACGAAGCCCAGCTTGTCCAGGCCCAGCGCGATCAATTCTTCCCTGGCGTCGGCCAGCGGCTTATCCAGATGATCCAGCAGATAGGTCCAGCGCGCGCGGGTGGCTTTCAATAAATCCGCCGCTTGGCTGGCCCGGTCTTCCAGCAACTCGGCAGCAGAGATGTCGTCGCCGTCGGCGTCTTCGCTCTTGCCCAGCGGCAGGTTGCCCTTGGCAAAAAATGCCGACAATTGCTGCAACAATGCCAGCTTGTTCTGTATCGATAATTCTATATTGATGCGCTCTATGCCGTCAGTGTACTCGCCCATGCGGTTGAGCGGGATCACCACGTCTTCATTGATCTTGAACGCATTGGTGTGCTTGGAAATGGCCGCGGTCTTGGCCCGGTCCAGCCAGAATTTCTTGCGCGCCTCCGGACTGACGGCGACAAAGCCCTCGCCGACGCGGGTGTTGGCGATGCGGATCACTTCGGAAGCCGCCTGCGCCACCGCGTTCTCATCATCGCCGACGATATCGCCGAACAGTGCCATCTTCGGCAGCACGCCTCGCTTGGATTTGGTGGTGTAACCGACCGCGCGCAGGTAGCGCTCGTCCAGGTGCTCCAGGCCGGCCAGGATCGCGCCGCCCTTGCGGGTTTCGCCGTCCAGGAAATCCTTGATCTCGACGATGGACGGTATCGCATCGAGCGCCTGGCCGAAGAACTCCAGGCAGACGGTGCGCGTATGCTTGGGCATCTTGTGCAAAATCCAGCGCGCCGACGTGATCAGGCCGTCGCAGCCTTCCTTCTGTATGCCCGGCAAGCCCGCCAGGAATTTGTCGGTGACATCCTTGCCCAGGCCTTCCTTGCGAAACACGCGGCCCTTGATGTCCAGCTGCTCAGTCTTGAACGGTATCTTCTCGCCGGGGCGCGTCCATTCCAGCTTGAACTTGGCGACTTCGACGTCGTGGATCTTGCCCAGGTTGTGCTCCAGCCGCGTGACTTCCAGCCAGTCGCCATTCGGGTCCACCATGCGCCAGGATGCTAGGTTGTCCAGTGCGGTACCCCACAGCACTGCCTTCTTGCCGCCGGCGTTCATGGCGACATTGCCGCCTATGCAGGAGGCTTCGGCAGATGTCGGGTCCACCGCAAACACAAAGCCGGCCTTGTCGGCGGCGTCGGATACCCGCTTGGTGACCACGCCGGCGCCGGAATAGATGGTGGCGTACGGCTGGGTCAGGCCGGGCAGCACCGTCATTTCGACCTCGCCCAGTTGCTCCAGCTTTTCGGTATTGATCACGGCCGACAGCGGCGTCAGCGGGATCGCGCCGCCGGTGTAGCCGGTGCCGCCTCCGCGCGGGATGATGGTCAGCCCGAGTTCTATGCAGCACTTGACCAGGCCTGCCATTTCATCTTCGGTATCCGGCGTCAGCACTACAAACGGATACTCCACGCGCCAGTCGGTGGCATCGGTCACATGCGACACCCGCGACAAGCCGTCAAATTTGATATTGTCCTTGGCGGTATGGCGCGCCAGCTTGCGATTGGCGCGCTTGCGCAAATCGTAAGTCTGGCGAAATTCTTCGGCAAAATCGGCGACCGCCTTCCTGGCCGCCTGCAACAGGATTTCGACACTGGCGCTGCGCGCCTTGGCATCTGCGCTGGCCGCTGCGTCGCTGCTGTCCGCTTCATCGGAAGTGATGCGGCGCTTCTCCACTTCATGCAGGCGGTGGTTCAGCGCGTCGATCAAGTCTTGCCGGCGCTTGGGGTTGTCCAGCATGTCGTCCTGCAGATAAGGATTGCGCCGAACCACCCAGATATCGCCCAATACCTCATACAGCATGCGCGCGGAGCGCCCGGTCTGGCGCTTGCCGCGCAAGGTGTCCAGCAATTGCCAGGATTCTTCACCCAGCAGGCGGATCACGATTTCGCGATCGGAAAAAGATGTGTAGTTATAGGGAATTTCACGTACGCGGGTGGGTACGGCGCCATGCGGCGCATCTGCGAGTAGAGCCTGGATTTGTGCTGGAGCGTTCATCAGTAGGTCGGTAGGTCTTTGAAGCGGCTGGGGGTTCCTGGCGCGAGCGTCGACTCCCCCCATGCCATCCGCCGGACCCGCACAAAAAAAGTGCTGCATCGTCGACCAGGGAAAGAGCCGCCGGCAATCTGCTGGGGCACCTCTAAATGATTCATTCTAGCGTATTGCGATGCACCACGCCGTAACAGCCTTACACTTTTTACGCCATAAATAGGGAAAAAAGACGATTTTGCCTGAGAATATTCGGTGGCATTGGCGCCGAATATTTTTCCATTTTTCGGGAGTACACCTATTTTTTTAAAAATTTTCTATGGGGAATTTTTAAAAAAAACTCATATACCCAGGCCAGTATATGAAAAATTCCCGACCACGCGGCTTAAAGTGGTATTAAATAAAAAAATCCCAAAAATTGACCCGGCCCGAGCTTACCCGAGCATCTCCCCCAATTTATGCCAAAAACCATCGGGTACCGCCAGCAGCAAATAAGTCATGACGATATAGCGCAGGAACTTGCCTATGGCCATATACATCACGCTGGGCCAGAACGGCATTTTCAGCCAGCCTGCCAGGGTACAGATAGGGTCGCCTATACCCGGCATCCAGGCCAGCAACATGGTTTTGGCGCCGAAATGGCGCAGCCAGCGGTACCACGCGGTTTCTCGCTCGGCGGCAAAGATCTGTTTGGCGCCATACCCCATCCAGTAATCCACGACCCCGCCCAGCGTATTGCCTGTGGTCGCAACCAGCATCACCGGCCAGTACAGGTCAGGATTGGCCTTGATCACCGCAAATACCGCCGGTTCCGAGCCCAGCGGCACCAACGTGGCGGAAATAAAACTGATCAGGAAAACGGACGTCAAACCCACCTGAGGCAGGGCCAAAACACTTAAAAGCCAATGTACTGCAGTTTCTACCATGCTCGCTTCGCACCTGTCCAAAAGGCATCCATTATAATGAGCGGGCAACATTTATATCCCACAATTGATATCCGGCAGTTTTTTATTGTCCAACATTGCTAATTTGCAATCAAAAATTCATCTATGACGACCGACTATCTCAAGAAAATACTGACTGCCCGCGTCTATGACGTCGCCTTTGAAACTCCGCTGGAATATGCGCCCAGCCTGTCGGCTCGCATGGAAAATCGAATTTATTTTAAGCGCGAAGACATGCAAAGCGTGTTCAGCTTCAAATTGCGCGGCGCTTATAACAAGATCGCCCACCTGAGCCAGGCCCAGCTGAAACGCGGCGTCATTTGCGCGTCGGCCGGCAACCACGCGCAAGGCGTGGCGCTGTGCGCCGCCAAGATGCATTGCAAGGCCGTCATCGTAATGCCGACCACCACGCCGCCGGTCAAGATTGATGCGGTCAGGGCGCATGGCGGCGACAACGTGGAAATCGTGCTGCACGGAGAGTCGTATACCGACGCCTATGATCACGCCATCAAGCTGGAACAAAAACACAAGCTGACCTTCGTCCACCCTTTTGACGACCCCGACGTGATCGCAGGCCAGGGCACCATAGGCATGGAGATCCTGCGCCAGCATTCCGAACCGATACACGCGATCTTTGTCGCAATCGGCGGCGGCGGCCTGATTTCCGGCGTAGCGGCGTATGTCAAAGCGGTACGCCCGGACATCAAGATCATCGGCGTGCAAACCACCGATTCGGATGCGATGGCGCGCAGCATCAAGGCGGGCCGCCGGGTGACATTGAATGACGTGGGCCTGTTCTCGGACGGCACCGCCGTCAAGCTCGTGGGCGAAGAGACCTTCCGCCTGACCAGGCAGTATGTCGACGACATCATCCTGGTCGATACCGACGCGGTCTGCGCCGCGATCAAGGACGTGTTCCAGGATACCCGCAGCATACTGGAGCCGGCCGGCGCGCTGGCGGTGGCGGGTTGCAAGGCCTATATAGAGCGCGCCAAGGCCGATAAGCAAAGCCTGAAAAACGAGACGATGGTGACCATCGCCTGCGGCGCAAATATGAACTTTGACCGCCTGCGCTTCGTGGCTGAGCGCGCCGAGGTCGGCGAAGCGCGCGAAGCGGTATTCGCAGTCACGATACCGGAAGAACGCGGGAGTTTTCGCCGCTTTTGCGAACTGGTCGGCCCCCGCAATGTCACCGAGTTCAACTACCGCATCAGCGACCAGAAAGCGGCGCATATCTTCGTCGGCGTGCAGGTCAGCAACCGTGAAGAATCGGGCAAGATCGCCAGGAACTTTGTCAAGCATGGCTTTCCCACGCTGGACCTGACCGACGACGAGCTGGCCAAGCTGCATATACGCCACCTGGTCGGCGGCAAAAGCGAACTGGCGGAGAATGAATTATTATATCGCTTCGAATTCCCTGAGCGCCCCGGTGCATTGATGCGCTTCCTGAACAGTATGGCGCCCAACTGGAATATCAGCCTGTTCCACTATCGAAATCATGGCGCCGACTACGGCCGCACGCTGGTTGGGCTGCAAGTACCGAAAAAGGAAATGAAGGATTTCAAGGAATTCCTGAACACACTGGGTTACCGCTACTGGGACGAAAGCGGCAATCCCGCCTATCAGCTGTTTTTGGGCTGATTGAAATTGTAACAATTTGCAATACTCACTCCATCCAGCATGAAATGGGGTGAGCATTGCCGGGAAAATTGAACTGCCGCCGTTTTTATCTGTCACAGGCAGATAGTAGGCAGCGTCGATCCAGATCAGCGATGCCGGTATTGCTTGAGGCGTGTTGACATTCAATCTGGCGGCTGCGTTCAAACCGGCCGCCCTGGCAAGTCCTGCCAACAAGACCAAAGGCCTCTCGCGCTATTTCCTAACCCCGAATACCCGGGATTTATTGGGTACGCTGGCGCACGGTGCGGTGCACGCGTATCCCCAATAATCGGATCAGCTCAGGGCCAACCACAGGAGCGCTTCCTATAGCGCTCCGTAATTTTTAAGAATATGACTACAAGCTCGAACACACCTAGCACGCCGGAATTGTCCCAACTGGGCAAGCCGTCCGCGTATAAGGCCGAATACGATCCCAGCCTGCTGTTCCCCATCTCCAGGGAAGGCAAGCGCCATGAGATCGGCATAGTCGGCACCCTGCCTTTTTTTGGCGTCGACCTCTGGAATGCGTATGAAGTCTCGTGGCTGAACCTGCGCGGCAAACCACAGGTGGCAATTGCAACGATTACGGTACCGGCCGATTCGCCGAATATCATAGAGTCGAAATCCTTCAAGCTGTATCTGAACTCGTTCAACCAGACCCGGCTGGCGGGAGCCGAGGCACTGGTGAATTTGTTGCAGGCGGACTTGTCCGCAGGCTTTGGTTCCTCGGTACAGGTAAGCCTGACCACGCAGGAACACTTTTCCAAGCTGACTATGCAGGAAATGGATGGCCTGCTGCTCGATAGGCTGGATATCGAGGTGGACTCGTACACCCCTAATCCTTACCTGCTGAAGGCCGATCAGCAAGAACCTCCGGTGGAGGAGGTGCTGGTATCCCATCTGCTGAAGTCGAACTGCCTGGTCACCGGCCAGCCCGACTGGGGCAGCGTACAGATCCGCTACGTCGGCGCGCCCATCGACCAGGAAAGCCTGCTGCGCTACCTGATAGGTTTTCGCAACCACAATGAATTCCATGAGCAATGCGTGGAACGGATTTTCACCGACATCATGCAGCATTGCAAACCGCAGAAACTCTCCGTGTACGCACGCTACACGCGTCGCGGCGGCCTGGACATCAATCCATGGCGCAGCAATTTCACCACATCGCAGCGGCCGTCCAACCACCGCAACGCACGCCAGTAAAGTTCACCCTAGATAAACTTTCACCCTATATAAACTTGCAGCACGCAATATTCAGTACCAGTAAAAGAGTAAATTATGTTCAACAAGCAAAAAAAAAATGCCCTCCTGCTAGCCAGCGCCATTTCTGTATTCAGTCTTCCCAGTCTGAGCCATGCCCAGCAAACCGACGATCTCAGTTGGTGGGATCAGGGAAAAAACAAAGTCAGCGACATCCTTGACAATGGCCAGCAGTCGCTGCTGGTGTCGGGTTACGCCCATCACGGGCGGGGTACCTACTCCGCTGAGCGCATCAGGGAATTGAATGAAAAATCCTGGGGCCTGGGCTTTACCAAGTCCGTACGAAATAGCAAGGATAATGAAGAGCTCGTCTATGCACTAGGCATCAGCGATTCGCATTACAAGCCGCAATTGATGGCGGGCTATGCCTACCAGTGGACCAAATCGCTGGGCGGCGATTGGGAAATCGCCGGCGGCTACACCGCCATGCTGATGAGCCGCCAGGATTATTTCAGCGGAATCCCGTTTCCTATAGCCTTACCGTTGGCATCGATCGGCACCAGGCACACCAAGCTGATGGCGGCTTATGTGCCCCGGCTATCGAAAAACAAGGGCAATGGCGACGTGTTGCTGATGTTCATGCGCTTCGATATCAACTAAAAACCTCAGATTTTCTTCCAAAAGTGGCTCATTTCAGCCACTTTTTATTCATTTTCGACAAATAATTATCTATTTACCAAGCACTAATGCCGCATTAGATGGATAATGGGCAGCAATAACTTGTTCCCTCTACAAGCATCAGTTAAAGTAGCCTCGATCATCCCTACTTCTGCATCCCATGCAAATTAAACAAGTCTTGCTGTGAGCTCAATTACCACTTTGAGTAGTAGTAAAAAGCCTTCAGCATTCACTGAGAGCGATTGGCATGACAAGCTGGTCCAGCTGAATCCGGACGCCATCTACGTCTTGGTCGATGGTGTATTGGTTTTCTCGAACCCGGCTGGCATTGCCTTGCTAAAGGCCTCAACTTCACAGCAATTGCTTGGGCTCCGGCCCCTGGCCTTTATTGCGCCTGCCTTCCTGCCGCAGGCCAGCGATATGTTTCGGAACCTGCTGCAGGACGGCGGCGAACCTGCAACCGCAGAAGGCCAATGCAGGGGGCTGGACGGCAGCCTGATCGCGGTGGAAATACGTGCCAGCCGTTTTATGCATGACAAAAAACCGGCGCTACAGCTCACCGTCAGGGAAATCGACCGCCGAGAAAACAGCTCCAGCCATTTACAGCCGGTACGGGATATATCGCCCGCACTGCCCGACCAGGGCCCGGCAAGGCCCATCCCGCAGCCGGGACAGGGAACGCTGAATACGGTGGCGCTGGATCGCCCGCTGATCCACATCCTGGAAGATATCTGCCGGCGCATGGAAAACCTGCTGGGCCATGGCGCAATCTGCTCGGTGATGCTGCTCGATGCGGAGGACGAACATCTGCTACACGGCGCCGCCCCCTCCCTGCCCGCCGAGTATTGGAAAGCGATCATGAATGCGCCGGTAGGGCCCGACTCAGGTTCTTGCGGCGCTGCCATCTTTCACCGCCGTCCGGTATTTGTCGAGGATATAGCACACGATCCCCTGTGGCGGGACTACCGCGACATCGCCTTGCAGCACGGTTTGCGCGCCTGCTGGTCGGTACCGGTGGTCACCGCATTCCAGACCGTGCTGGGGGCGTTCGCCGTCTATTACCCGATGCCTCGCGCTGCCGGCGATGCGGAACAAAACCAGATACTGGACGCCGTCGACCTGATCGCGCTGGCCGTCGACAAGAAAAGGATGGAGCAAAGCCTGGCGGAAAGCGAAGAGCGCTATCGCTCCGTCGTATCCAACCTGACCGAAGGCATCATGGTGGTGGCGCCCGGCGGCCAGATACTGACCTGCAATCCCAGCGCGATGCGCATCCTGAAAATCACCGACATCCATTCCACCGGACGCCGCCATCGCTACTTCAAGCGCATCGTCAATGAAGACGGTTCCGAAATGAAGCTGGGCGACGATCCTGCATCCGTCGTATTCAGGACCAGCGCCCCCATCATGAACCTGTCGATAGGGATGGAACTGCGCGACCGCTCCATCGCCTGGCTGCTGGTCAACGTAATGCCCATCGTCGACAGCAGCAAGGAAGCGGTAAACGCGGTGCTGATTTCGTTTACCGACACGACCGAAGTCAGGGAAACCCAGCGGCAACTGCACTACATGGCGTCGCATGACGCGCTGACCGGCTTACCCAATCGGCATCAGCTGAACCAGCGCCTGTCGCATGCGCTGACCAACGCCAGGCACAGCAATCACCGGGTGGCTGTGCTGTTCCTCGACCTGGACCGGTTCAAGAATGTCAATGATACTGCCGGCCATTCGGCGGGCGACAATCTGTTGAAAGACGTGGCCTCCCGTCTCAGCTCCTGCATCAGGGCCAGCGACATGCTGGCCAGGCTGGGCGGCGACGAATTCGTGATCGTGGCCGAAGCCTTCGACAACGCCGCCCACCTGAAAGAGATGGCAGAGCGCGTGCTGGCCCGCATCCGCGAGCCCTTTTATGTCGAAGGCAATGAGTATTATCTCGGCACCTCAATCGGCATCAGCGTCTTCCCGCATGACGGCGACGATTGCGCGACCTTATTGCGCTGTGCCGATTCTGCGATGTATTACGCCAAAGAATCCGGCCGCAATAATTACCAGTTTTTTACCACCGAACTGAACGTCAGGGCCCAGCATCGCTATGCGCTGGAAAAGAACCTGCGCCGGGCTTTGCAGGAACAAGAGTTCCTGCTGTACTACCAGCCCAAGATTTGTCTGAAAACCTCGCGCATTGTCGGCGCGGAGGCTTTGATACGCTGGCAGATGCCGGACATAGGCATCATTACACCGAACGAATTCATCCCCATCTCCGAAGAGATAGGCCTGATTTTGCCAATAGGTCGCTGGGTGCTGGAACAGGCTTGCCGGCAAACCCAGTTGTGGCGACAGAAATTCGCGCCCGATCTGGTCGTCAGCGTCAATATATCTCCACGCCAGTTCCAGGATCCGGGATTAATCAAGTTCATCCAGCAGGCGCTGGGCGAGGCCGGCCTGCCTGCCGAAGGCTTGCAACTGGAGATCACCGAAGGCCTGTTGATGGGGGAGGCAGATTTGCTACTACCGGTCTTTAATGCCATCAAGCAACTCGGAGTCAGTATTTCACTGGATGATTTCGGCACCGGCTTCTCTTCACTGTCGTATTTACAACGCTTTCCTATCGACAATCTGAAAATCGATCGCTCCTTCATCCGCGACATCCCGGAAAACCAGGACTCTGTCATATTGACCAATGCCATTATTGCCATGGCCAATGCCTTAGGCATGAGCGTCACTGCGGAAGGCGTGGAAAAAGCCGAGCAAATGTTCTTCCTGACCGATTCAGGATGTCAGCAAATGCAGGGCTATTATTTCAGCCGTCCGGTACCGGTGGAGCAGTTTGAAAAATTACTCGCTGCAAATGCTGAGCCGCAACATTGATTTAGGCTTGCATACGCTAAAAAGAAGCCTATAATTTGTCAGACGCACATTTTGTGCGCCGCACCATTGATTTCGT
>DATHMC010000313.1:0-20977 GCA_035487495.1 Undibacterium sp. | reverse complement strand
TGCGCGGCGACGGTGATGGTCTCGGTGCCCTGCTTGATCTGGGTAACGGTATTCACCAGATTGGTTTGCATCAATTTCAGGGATTGCAGCAATGCGCCGACTTCATCCGAGCTATGAATCTCAATATCGTGCGACAGGTCTCCGCTGGCGATATAGTCAGCCACCAGGCCGGCACTCTTGATGGGAATGGAAATGGTACGGGTAATGACCCACGCCGCTGCGCCGCCCAAAACCAGGATGACGATACCGATGATGACCATGCCCAGCATCGCACTCTTGTAATTGTTCTGTGATTCCTCGAAGGTCAGCTTCATTGCCGCATGCTGTTGCTGGGCCAGCTCGGTCAGGGCCACCATCCATTTTTCATGCGGCGCATTGAATTCGGTTTGCAGCAGGGAGGCAGCGTCAAAATAATTGCCTTCTCCCACAAAACTCTTGATCTTGGCCACGATGGCCATCACGGCCTCTTTTTGAGATAAGGCCTTGCTGAATGTCGCCTTGCCCTCGCTCCCTTCGATCAAATTTTTCGCCAGCTTTTCCGATTTGGCATAATCATCCATCGTAGAAACCAGGCGCTTGGTTTCCCGTTCGGCTTCCGCGACGTCGGTCGGCGCCGTCATCTTGCGCAGCACGAGGGACAAAGCACGGCCCTGTTCGCGCATATCGGTGGCCGCGTTCAACGCGGCCACTTTATTATTAAAAATGTAGTCCGTTGAGCCTTGCAACTGACTCATTCTTAACAAACCTAAAACCAGCAAACCCGTAGCAAACAAAAGTACCAAACCAAACCCAAGGGCAAGACGAGTACCAATTTTGATATTAGACAACTGGTTCATAGGCTTCCTGTAAAAATGAAAGGGATCAGGCCGCAGCCTGGTCTACCAGCCCCATTTCCGGGCTGGACATCAATTTGTCGATATCCACCAGGATCAACATGCGTTCTTCCAGCGTGCCCAGACCTATCAAAAAGTCGGTGCTGAACGTCGTGCCCATCTCCGGTGCCGCCCTGACCTGCTCAGGCATCAACGTGGTTACATCCGACACACTATCGACCACCATGCCCACGATGCGGCCGCCGATATTCAGAATGATCACTACCGTGAACTGGTCATAGGTAGGTTCGCCCAGATTGAATTTGATGCGCATATCCACCACAGGAACAATGATCCCCCGCAGGTTGATCACGCCTTTCAAAAAATCCGGTGCGTTGGCAATGCGCGTCACCGCTTCGTAACCGCGTATCTCCTGCACCTTCAATATGTCTATGCCGTATTCTTCCTTGCCCAAAGTGAACGCCAGGAATTCGTTTCCAGAGATATCGCCGATTTTGTTTTCAGTTGTTTCAGTTTGTGTGGATATGGACATAGAAGTCCTTCCTTTCCCATCAATAATTAACTTGGAAATTGCAGCGAATGAATCAGGTCAATGCAAGAGCCGACCCTCGACAAAATGTCCTGCCGATGTAAATGCCATCAGCATCAACGCGCCACAACTTCTTGCCTTGGAGTGTTATAGAAAACCGTTTCTTTATATCAAAAGGTTTCTCTATGGTATCACCTCGGCCGCTAATTTTGAATTTCCACCCTGATTTTATTATCTCTACTGGTACTACAGGTAAATAATATTGCAATAATGCATTGTGCATGGCACATAAACCACAACAAAATACGGATATCGTTTAAATTTTCCAAATTTCATCAGTTTGACCTGTAAAATCTGACAGCCTTCATATCCGACCCTCCGGGCTCTTGCGCGCTAGTCCCGCCCCGGAGTTTGAAGCGCACCGGGTGCCACAGGTTTTGCTGGCAAAGCCCTGATGCCGGACGGATAGACATATTCAAACTGCGGACTTAAATTCAAATGATTTGCGATTCCCGGCGGGCTGAATTTTCCTCTTAACGACGAGGTCGCTTTCAAGCGAAAGTCGAATTTGGCGGGGGAAATAAACTGCGCCCGGCCGGCAATATAGTTATTGCGGAAGTTTCCTGTGATACCGGGAGGCATCCATGGATAGTTCTCGCCGTCCTTGTCGACCGCCTGCTGTGCATTTCCGAGCAGCAGGTTATTAATCGCCGTAACCTTGATATTTCCCGGCTTTACAAAAAGGAAAACGCCACTTGCAGGCAAGTCATCCACTATCGTATTGCTGGCGAGGTAGAGCGCATTATCCGGCCACGCATATCCCTCGGAACCGATGGATATGATCGTCGGATTTTCGGTTGTTGCAGCCTGCTCAATGATATTGCCGATGACATAGGAAATGCCGCCATTGGGGAACTCCAGTTCATAACTTGCCTGCCCGCCGGCCTCATCCGTCAAGCGGTTATACAAAACCAGGTTTTCGCGAGCGCGGCTCTTCAACAGGTGCCCTATCCTCGCATGGTGGAAATAACTTCCAGTGACCTTAAATTTTTGTAGCGGTCCCACATAAATATTATGGCTCAGGCCATCGCCGGCGCCGTTATAAGCAAACTCACTGTCTTCTATTTCAAGTGTGGCATCGCCGCCCGCGGTCAGTATCCCGTTTTCGTTGTCGATAAAGGAGCAATTGCGAATGACGAGATACCCCTTCTCCAGCCTGATTCCCGCACCGTTACGGTCAGGCACGCGCGCGCCGCGAAAATCGATATCTTGTATCTTAATATCGCCACCCCGCACGACCCAGATAGCCTTACCCTCGGCGCTGGCGCCGGCAGCTGTCAGCTTGACCCTTCCTCGCACCGCGCGAATCGTCAGCTGGTTTTGCGTCCATACGGCGACATCGCCGACATACTCGCCGGGCTCAATCTCTATGATGTCGCCATCCTGGGCAAGACCGGATGCTTGCGATATCGTGCGTATGGGCGCGGACGGCCCTACCCTCAGGACGTGCTCGGCACGGACAAGCGGGGCCGTTGCCATAGCCAGCACAATAGCCAGCAGACGCGCGCAGGAAAACCATATTAAGCAACGAGTTGGCATCGGATTACGATCCATGGATGATGGCCGGTGCAGAGATATTCGCATCAAAACCGCAAGTATGCCAACACCTGCGTCTACTCGAAGGACTCAGTCTCCCATCTGCTGCAATATGTTCCGCACCAGATCCAGGGAAAAATCGATGTCCAGTGCCTCTATACTGCCAAATCCCAGCATCAGCCCTTGTCTGGGCTCGCTGAAATGATAAAAGCCGTCCAACGGATACAGTCCGACGCCGACCTGCCTGGCCAACTTGATCAATAGCGGGATATCCAGCTTTCTTTTGCACAGGGCCGCCAGGTGGAATCCAGCCACCGACGGAATCACTTCAAACCACTCGGCCAGGTCGGTGCTAAAGCGCGCCAGTAGTTTTTCGCGGCGCCTGGCGTACATGGCATGGCATTGCCTGATGTGCCGGGCCAGATAGCCGTCATCGATGAATTTGGCAATAGCGTATTGCGTCATGCTCGTCGTATGCCAATCGGTCAGATGTTTTGCCACTGCGATCGCATTCAGAATTTCAGCGGGAGCGACTACATAGCCGAGCCGCAATTCAGGCAGCAGCACTTTCGAAAAGGTGCCGACATAGGCGACGATGCCGTCTTGATCCATGCCCTGCAGCGAGTCCGCCGGCCGCCCCTCAAAGCGAAATTCGCTATCGTAGTCATCTTCGATAATGATGGCGCCGATCTCCCTGGCCTTGTCCAATAAAGCTTGCCGCCGTTGCATGCTCATCGGCATTCCCAATGGAAACTGATGGGATGGCGTCACATAGATCAAGCGCGCATTTTCCGGTATCCGGTCGACGACCATGCCCTCGCTGTCCACCGGTACGCCGCAAACATTGGCTCCCTGGCTGGCAAACAATAAGCGCGCCGGCGGGTATCCGGGGTCTTCGACTGCGACCACGCAGCCGGGTTCCACCAAGACCCTGGCGATCAGGTCCAGCGCCTGTTGCGCGCCATTGGTCACAATGATGTCGGAAGCGGTGCAGGCGACGCCCCTGGCAAATCCGATATGGCGCGCTATTGCATCGCGCAGCATAGCTACCCCTTCGGCCTGTTGATACAGGCCGCGGGATTCGGCGTCCTGCCTGAGCGCAAACAAGACGCACCGCCGCCACTCGTCCATAGGGAACTGGTTTTTGGTAGAACTGCCTCCTATATATTCATAGCGCGATCTTCCAGCAAGCTCGGGGTGGCGCAACGGTGTGGGAATGTCGTTCCAGCGTTTGACCACCGCAGCGCCCGCCAGCGCGCCCTTGCCTCGGCTTTGGGCGCGGGGCAGCACTTGCGAGTTGACGAAAGTGCCGACGCCGACCTGCCCAGTCAGCAGCCTTTCATCCGTCAATTTTGCATAGACAGTCGATACCGTTTTGCGGGATATGCCCAATTGTTCGGCCAGCAAACGAGATGGCGGAATCCGGCTGCCCGCCGCCAGACGCCCCGACCGAATCGCGTCCCTCATTTGTTGATACAGCTGACCCCTCAGGTCCTTATCGCCTTTGATGACGATATGCATTTCCATGCTTCACCCCACCTGCAAGAATTTACGATGACGAACGCAACGGGCACATGCCTGTTTGGCCGTTGACTCCAATGGCTGCCTTGGCATCCCCATTTTCCCTAGGATTGGTCTCCCATTGGCGCAGGTATCGCTTATATCATTTCTCCAGTGTTGCGCAATTGCCGTTGCAGATCGGGCGAGCGATCCGCATAGAGCCATCGCAATGATACCTGTAGCAACATTTTAATGACCTATAAGCGAAGGAAAATTTCATGAACCAGCGTACCGATTTTTATAAAGCCTCCCCCGAAGCCCTGAAGGCGATGATTGCGCTGGAAGGCGCCGTCAGCAAACTGGGATTGGAAACCACCCTGCTGGACCTTGTCAAGCTGCGCGCCTCGCAAATCAACGGCTGCGCCTTCTGTGTCGACCTGCACAGCACCGATCTGCGCAAGGCCGGCGAAAGCGAGCGGCGCGTATATGCAGTGGCGGTCTGGCGTGAGACCCCGTTTTTCACCGAGCGCGAACGCGCCGCGCTGGCCTGGACCGAAGCCGTCACCCTGATTTCACAAACCTACGCGCCCGACGCCGATTATGAAGCCTTGAGCGCCCAGTTCAGCGAAGCGGAGCAGGTCAACCTGACTGTCGCCATCGCCACCATCAATAGCTGGAACCGGCTGGCTATCGGCTTCCGCAAATCACTTACCAAGTAAGCACAAGATGCCTTTGAAACACATATTGGCAAGCCTGTCCCCTCCAGCGCAGAATTCGCCCTGTTCAACAAAGCGCCCCTCCGGTGGCGCACTACCGGGCACCATACCGTCTTGCATGAGCGCATTGTCAGCGGCAGCGTTGAATTTACCCGCTCCATCCAGCAATTGTTCGACTATTACAGCGTGACACAGAGCCGCAACAAGCGGCGCAACTGGCAACATTGCGCTTGTCCAGCATGGGTTTGGCAAAGAGCCTTGAAGTAATAATCGCTAACCTGGAGAGCAAACGGGTCCGGCGAAATAGCCGGGCCTCCCTTTTAAAAACTCAATTCCTGACCAGATACCGGGGAAGCGAAACGGCAGAAAATACGACATTGTGATTAAACCCGGCAAGGCCATCGACGGTTCGAGTCAATCGCATCAACCCCTTATTTTCCATCAAATACACATATTGATAACCATGCGCCTCCAAAAAAAAGAATAGCTCTTCGGCATTGGAGTTCATCTCCTTGAGAAACTCATCGATCACTTCGCAAAGAATGATCGGTTTGGCGGGCTGCTGCAGAATTTTTTCCATCCCGCGCAAAGCCATCATTTCCGCCCCTTCTATGTCAATTTTGATGAGTTTGATTGCCTGAGTTGCATCAATGGACTCATCGACCCGGACACAGGGAATTTCCCAATAGTTTTCACCGTGAACTTCGAAACGCATCGAATTCATTTCGGAACGAGAATCCGCCGGCTTGGCAAAGCGCACCCGCATTTCCCGATCGGCAGCGGCTTGTGGATGGACGGTAATATTCTTTATCGAGTTAAGCAAGATATTCGCTTCCAACTCTTTCAGCGTGTCGGGAATCGCCTCGAACGCATGGACGTGGCCGCGCTCTCCCACGATCCTGGATGCAACCAGAGAAAAAAAGCCGATATTGGCGCCGAGATCCAGAAAGGTATCGCCGGGCTTTAGCAAGGTCCGCAATACCCTAAGCTCATTGTGTTCCCAGAGCCCCCAGAAATAAATAAAGCGCTGAAGATGCTCCTTGGTATTGATAGACATATTGACGCCCTGCCGAGTAGTACTTTGGAGAACACGCTCTTTTTTTGTCAGGCCTTTTTTCTCGGCATACTTCCACACCCGCCACTTTCCATAATCAATAGGAAAATGGGTAAGGTAAAGGCGCAAGCCGTTCCCCAACAATGTTTTTATCCAGTTCATCATTGAAATTCCAGGTAGGTCCGGAGTTCAACCAATCAGTAGATAACAAGCATGCCTGCGATATGGAAGCCTGCTTGAATCTGCCAGACAGCGCATGATCCCGCTCACATTTTTGTAAGCGAATTACCTCATGGCGGCCTACACGGTACACAATAAGTATATGCCATGGCCCGCTCGATTTAACGCCAAATGGATTCAGTGTTGAAGAGTTTGGCTTGGCGCGGCAAAGCGCGGCATATGAGACTGCGTGATAAGAAATACATTGAAAAAACTGCCGGGCTGCAGGAAAAGCTATTACTTGCACACAAGGCGAAATCCACAAAATACCTTATGGATAACAAAGGCGACAACTCGGACCACTTGTCTATTTATACATTATTAGATTAGAAAATGGCTTTTGGGATATGTACTGCGAAGTGGCAAATTTTTTTGGAGAAGTGCGACTTACCTCCCCCGCCGCTATAATTGCGTATGGCCCCATTTAACCTTACAAATCGCGCGCGCACGCTCTTCGCACTTGTTCTCGGATTGTCCAACCCTGCGCTGGCCGACGACCACCTGGTATTTTCAGACGTCATTGATTTAAGGCCGGGTTCTGTCATCGCGCAACGCGTTTTGACCGATGCATATAAGCGGATCGGCGTCTCCGTTAGATTTGAGCAACTTCCAAATTCCAGGGCAAAAAGCTTGATAGAGGCGGGTGAATTGGATGGCGCCGCTTATCGGATAATAGACTCCCCAGTTGGCGATCTGCAAAAAATTGCGCCCCCCATTACCTATGAAGAATTTGGCGTTTTTTCGGTGGATAAGCAATTCACGGTGGCAGGGTACGAAAGCCTGCGGCCATACTCGATTGGTTATCTTGCCGGTGCTAAATTGCTCGAGGTAAAGCTCAGGGGGATGAGGGTTGATACGGCCCCGAACATGGAGTCACTATTCAGGAAGCTTGAGGCTGGCCGTACTGATCTGGTCGTAGATTCCCGGGCAAGTTATTGCGAACTAAAAGGATGGGGGCTGCACAGGGTAGTCCTGCTTGAGCCATCCCTGGAAAAATTTTTAGGCTATCACTGGATCAGCAAACGCCATGAGGCGCTGATTCCAAAACTTGAAGCAGTATTGCGGAAAATGAGCCAGGATGGCACGCTGAGAAACATTCAGGAAGCTGCACTCAAAGACTTTCAAGCCCAGTGCGCTCACTAGTAATGAAATGGCTTGGGAAGTGATGACGGCACGCCTAACGGGGAACAACTACTACATTTAATGTGCGCACTTATCTGCATCACTGTGCAACGACCACTCCCTAGCAATCATCTCAGCCTGCTTGTAGTCAAATCCAAATCCAACCAATCGCGGGCGTCTTCAGGCAACAGCACCACCGGCCGGCGATCATGAATGTCCACCATGCCTCTGCGGACTCATTGGTGACAATGACAAATCCTGAGCCTGCATCCCCCTCGACGCCTGGCGGCAAGTTGGTCAGGGCAGCCAACAAGGGAGGTTGCCGCCCTTGCACAGAATTGGGAACGTTGCAAGTCTTCGTCTATTGTGGCCTTGCTTTGGGACCAGCCAGGCGCACTAAGACAAATCAGATATGCAAACAGCAGTAAAGCCAAATACTTTGAAGTGAGCATGTTTTTCACCAATGCCACGCGCTGGCTGTAGTAGAAGTAAATAGGCAGGTCAACCGTGACCGACACAGAACTGTCAACATCACGGAGAGTGTATGTTGAAGCAAACAGGCTTAAAGACGCCCTCTCCGCTTACTCGCACACGCGGAACGCTAAATCTTGCAGGCGCGCTTATTGGCGCTTCCAGCCCATTTTTTCATAGGTAGCGGCGCATTTATCTATCTCGCTCTGCGCGATGATCGGGAAAATGCCTGGCGTAGAGGCGTTACATTGCGCAACCTGTCCGCTTACAGGGTCACGGTATACGGAAGCCGTGGCGCAACCTACCAAACCGAATAATATCGGTATCAGCACTGCAAATTTGTTCATATCGCTACCTTTGGTTAAAAATCAATGAGATGGAATATATCATTGCAATAGCCAATTGTCACTCATAGGGCGTCGCCCCATAGTGGCCAAATGCATAGCATCTTTCTCTTTAGGAAAGATGATTATGGATGTACAGACGCTATTCGGCAAACGGTTGGCGCAAATCAGGAAGTCCAAGGGGTGGTCACAGGAAAAGCTTTCCTTGGAAAGTGGAGTGGCCCGCAGCTACCTTGGCGGAGTTGAACGCGGTCAGCGAAATATTGCGTTGGTTAATATTTGCAAGTTAGCCGATACGCTAGGCGTAAAGCCTTCTGATCTGATGAACTTTGATTAAACCGAATATGCCGCGAATCGCCAGCATAGTTGATGCAATGATGCCTGGGGTGCAATTGTTTGCCGCTACAATGTGACCTCTTGATTCCGCACTTTAATTTTATGGAAACCAAATGGACCGAATGCGACAAATATTTGCCTCATGGAAATTTATAGAGTGGTTTCTCGTGGTGGCCACGCTCGTTTTAGTGCTGTCGGCCACGGCGTCAACTTGGTACTACTCACACATATTAGGCAAATATGTTTCAGCAAAACCTGAGGATTGGGGTGCATTTGGTTCATACATCGGCGGCCTTTTAGGTCCGGCAGTTTCATTCGTCGCATTAATGGCCGTAATCGTAACTGTTAGCTTACAGCGTGCAGCGATTGAGGGGCAACGACTTCAGTTCCTGGATATTCATGCTTTGCAACTTAAAGCAACTCAACTTCAGCAACAGCAATTGGCGTTGTCAGAAGGGGCTGCAGCACATGAAAAAGTCTTTGCTTATAAGCTTGCCATATTAAAGATGATCGAACAGCAGGTAACTCGATTTATCTACGAAGTGGACGAGATGGATAGAAGCGAAAGAGAGCAGATTGCCCCATTCAACCCGAGAAGCGAAGAGTACAGGAATCTATATAGGCATTACAGGGACAAACGAAACCCCGTGAAGGAAAAAATCGAAAAGCTAAACGAATTCAGTATGCAGTTCACAATGAATCAGCACAATACGATTGGAGTGGTTCAGTGTGAGGGAGTGCCTGTTTTGACACCTAGGCATTAATCAATAATTCAACCGGGACCCGCATGGTTGTTAGGTGTCTGGGCATTTCGGGCACTTTGGCTTTTTGTCGCCGAATGTGCGAAAACCGGACCGTTTCGCTACTTTTTGCGCGGCTTTTGGCACTTGAATAGGACCGCCGTGTGAATAACTTCTTTTCGGACACATTAAATCTCCCATCATTCGCCGCCACCGAATTGCGCGGTGCGCATTGCTGAAAACATAATGCGCCTGTACATTTGGCTTTACCCACTGCGCCGTCAAGCAACTCCTTCAGCTTTGCAATTAAAATTGATTCAGGCATGTATCTTTATGTAACCAAACGTAAGAAATGGTTACATTTTAGTTGATATGCAGAAATAGTGCCCGGCGTTGAGCCACTTTGAGGCACCGCTTTCCTCTCCCCAAAAAAATCTAGCCCATCGCCTGTAGCGCGAACGCCAGTGCCTCTTCCGGCTTATCACTGGATTTCTGCGTGTAATCGTAGAGAAACGCAATAACAGCGCTACGCCTCTCGCTAGAGATTTTCTCGCCCCGCCCCTGTTCCCATTCATCGACGGCGCGCACCACGAGCGCAAGCAACTTGGGATTTACCTGGGCGGACCCAGCCGCTATGGTACCCGCCACCTGGGCGCTCCCCCGCGCTGGTCCAAGTTCTCCGCCCTCTGCTCCTGTGAGCCACCATTCCACGCTTCTGCCCGTAGCGTCGGCCAGCTTCCTCAGCGTGCGCTGAATGGGCCGATAGTCCTCGCCTCCCCTCATCACCGAGGAAACCAAGTCTTTTGGCAGCCCCAGGGACGTCACCCAGGCATAGGGGTGCTCGCCAGCTTCCTCTAGAAATCTTTGTCGAAAGTTCTTTGACATTCGGAAACAACCTCTCAATAGAAGTTGTTTCTTGAATCAAGATTTAACAACCAAATAAACAACTATACAAATCAATCACTTAGATAAAAGTAGATTTAAATGTTGTTTCTTTAGTTGTTTCTTGTTGCAAGAAACAACTTAACAACCTAAAATACGCTCACTGACCCACCTAAAGGAAACCTTCAATGAGCGCATTAGATATTTCAAAAAAAGCCGCCCAAGCTGATATGCATCGGGCGGACGTTGTAGCTGCACTACACAAAAAGGGCTGGTCTCTGCGTGAGCTCTCTCGTCAAAGCGGCCTGAGCGACGGAACGCTGAAATCAGCATTGGACCGTCCCTACCTCAAGGCTGAAGGCATCATCGCCGCCGCACTTGACATGGCCCCGCAAGACATCTGGCCTCAACGTTACGCAAAACGTAATTTTACGCCCGTTTTGTCACCCAAAACACACATAAAGCACACACAAAACAACTTAGCAAATCCTCTTCCTACCTCAATGCCAATTCAAGCCACCGCTGGCTTGAATTGAATCTTAGGCCCCAATTCTCTCAAGCGCCATGTCTGCATTTCTCGGAGCGGAAAAAACAACTATGCGAAACAAACGATGGAAATCTGTACGCCCAACCAGCCTGAATGAGGCTTTGGAGTTGTGCGTCGAATTCGCGGGCGAAAACCGCCGCCCGATAAAGGTACTGGCTGACCTGATGGGCGTAGAGCTAAAGACCTTGTACAGGTGGCTTTCCGATACATCAATGCCCCTCAACCGTATCCGCCAGTTTGAGACTTTCTGCGGAATCGCCTTGATTAGTGAATACCTATGTCTGGCCCAAGGCGACAAAGTGGTCGTGGCAATCCCAGCCGGCAAGAAGGCTGACGTGATGGAGTTGTCAGATGTGCAAATCACGTTTTCAGAAGCAATGACGTTGCTGGCCCGCTTCTACCAGCGCGGCGAAGGCTTGGACGAGACCGTTACTGCGCTGTCGTGCACCCTCAGTCAAGTGGCATATCAGCGTTGCAACGTGCTAAAGGCAGGCTCTCCAGAACTAGACCTCTTCGGGACTGCGCAATGAACCAGGTAGCCCTAAGAACGCACTATGACGCTGGCACATTGGCCGCCATGCAATTGCCTGGCTTGCCAACGACCCGGCCAGCCATCTTCAAGAAAGCAAAGGCTGAAAACTGGCGCTTCATCGAAGTACAAGGCAAAGGTGGCAAAGGCGGAGTGCGCCGCGAATACGCGCCGCCCGCCGAAGTCATGGCCGCGATCAAGGCCAAGGCAGCCCACAATCTTGTCACCACGATGCCGGCAAAGCGCATTGCGCTGTGTCCGGAAGATCAGATACCCCTGATAGAAACCGAGGGCCAAGGCTTGAAGGCTGACGCCCGCAAAGGTGTGCTGCTGGCGTTAGACCTGCTGATGCAGCGATCTGCATACCCGTTAAAAAAGGCGGCGCGCACGTTAATCGACATGGCGCGCAAGGGCCAGGCCGACCAGCAACTGGTCAATATGCTGAAGATGGCGCGGGATGAGCGCGGCCGGCCAAGCCCGGACGGTCTGCCGTCAGAGCGCAGCCTGCTGCGTTTTGTTGAATACGAGCGGTCCGGCATGCTGGCCCCGAAGAAGCGCGAACGCGACATGAGCATCCCGGCATGGGCGCCTGCGTTTCTGGCCTGCTATCAGCGCCCGGAAAAGCCAACTGTCGAACATGCTTACCGTGAGTTCATCAAGCGACTGACGCAAGACCTGGGCGAAGCGCCCAGCGTCTGGCAGGTGCGCCGCTTTCTGGCCAAGGTCGGCAACGTCACGCTTGAGACCGGTCGCATGGGTGACCGTGAGCTGAAATCGCTGAAACCGTTCATCCGCCGCGGCTTTGATGAACTACTGCCAGCCGACATCTACAGCGCCGACGGTCACACATTTGACGCCGAGGTCCAGCACCCGCTGCACGGTCGCCCCTTCCGGCCGGAGATCACCAGCATCATCGACATCGCCACACGCAAGACCGTGGGCTGGTCGGTCGGTCTGGCCGAAAGCGCCTTTGCGGTACTGGATGCGCTACGCGACGCCGTTTTTACGGGCGGCATCCCTGCCGTGTTCTATGTCGATAACGGCTCGGGCTACAAAAATGAGCTGATGACAGACGTTGCTACTGGCCTGATGGCCCGCCTGGGTATCGAAATGAAAAACAGCCTGCCGTACAACTCCCAGGCGCGTGGCGTGATTGAAAAGCTGCACCAGACCATCTGGGTCAACGCGGCCAAGGAAGTGCCCGGTTATATGGGCAAGGATATGGACCGCCAGGCCAAGCTGAACGTGTTCAAGCTGTCACGCAAGGCGATTGCCAAGCCCGGTGAAACTAATGTCATGCCGCTGATGGGCTGGCCGGTGTTCGTTGAGTTCTGCAAGGAAAAGGTGGACGAGTACAACAACCGTCCACTCCGTTCCCTGGTCAAGATCACCGACCCGACAACCGGCCGCCGCCGTCACATGACGCCGAATGAAGCCTGGGCGCTAGCGGAGGCCAAGGGTTTTGCGCCGCACACGGTGCAAGACGACGAAGCCCGTCCCTTGTTCAGGCCGCAGGTGCTGCGCACGGTACGCCGCTGCGAGCTGGAACTGTTCGGCAACCGTTACTTTGCCCGCGCCCTGGAAGAGTTCCACACCGACCAGCTGCGCGTCGGCTACGACATCCACGACCCGGCCAAGGTCTGGGTGTACGACCCGGACGGCCGCTTCATCTGCACCGCTGAACTGGATGCCAACAAGCGCGACTACATGCCCAAGTCGGTTATCCAGCAAGCCCGCGAGAAACGCGCTGCAGGACGCGAGAAGCGCATTGAAAACAAGCTGGTGGAAGTACGCGAAGAGCTGTATGGCGTGGCCGCTATCGACCAGATGGAAACGGTCAGCATTCCCGGCTTTATGCATATTACCCGCGACCAACTGGCGGCGCGATCCAGGGAAGCCATCCCGGTCGAAGTCGTCCAGCAGTCCAAGCCTGCCCCGGTAATGGATGTCATGCCGCCGATAGTGCCGGATGTAGAGGAATGGAAAGTACCGCAAACGCCGGAAGCCCGATGGGCTGAATGGCAACAGTTGAATATTTTAAGAGAGGAGGAAATCGACTGCGAGAAGCAAAAGAAATGGCGGCAGACCTATCAAGCCACCGCCGAGTTTCGTACGTACCAGCGCAAGAGCGCATAACAACCTGATGCCGCGCCAACGGCAATTACCTAACTAAAGGAAAACGAAGTATGACAAATATGAATACACCGGTCAATCGCGTGGCCAACATTTCCAACCTGGACCTGGTGGCCGTGGCTACCGAAAAGCTGATGTCCAGGGTGGATGGCCTGCCAGGCATCGGCGTGATCTACGGCGAAGCTGGCCGGGGCAAGACCATCGCCTGTTCGGCCCTGGCCAACCTCACAAGAAGCTATTACGTGCAGATGCGTAGCGCGTGGGGCCGCAAGGCACTCCTGGAGAAAATCTTGTTTGAGATGGGCATCAAGCCGAGCGGCACCATTCCTCACCTGCTGGACCAGATATGCGAGCAGATCGCCGCCAGCCGCCGCCCACTGATCATTGATGAATTCGACTTCTGCTTGCGTAGTGACGGCATGGTGGAACTTGTCCGCGACATCTACGAAGGCAGCCAGGGCACCCTGATGCTGGTCGGCGAGGAAATGTTGCCGACACGCCTGAAGAAATGGGAGCGATTCCACAGTCGCGTGATGGCCTGGATACCGGCGCTGCCTGTCTCATTGGATGACGCCGTCAAACTAGCCCCTATCTACTGCCCGCAGATCACCATTGGCGACGACCTGATGGCCCACGTAGTTGACATGGCGCGCGGCTCGGTACGCCGCGTATGCGTCAACCTGACCCGCATCCACGAGGAGGCAATGCTGACTGCCGAATCCCAAATGACGCTGGCCAAGTGGGGCGACCGCGAGCTGTACACAGGTGACGCTCCTAAACGTCGTCTGGCTTGAGGTAAGCGCCATGCCAACGGAAACAAAGCGCAGACCTGCGCATATGGAAATGGTCGGAGGAAAAGGTTCTCGCCAACGTGCCTGGGAAGCAATTCGCCAGCACGCGGGGGCTTTCTCCTGCTATCAGATCGCCCGTAAAGCAAAAGTCGACGACCGCACCCTGTACAGCTACCTGCAATGCCTGGAGCGTGGCGGCTTCCTGGAAGGCCACAAACTGCCAGGCGCGCCCATCGGTACGGAAAAAACCTGGTCGCTACAGCGGGACAACGGCGTCGAAGCGCCACGGTTGAACAAAAAGGGTGAACCGGTCACCCAGGGTCTGGGGAACGAGGCCATATGGCGCTCCATGCGCATTATCTCGGACTTCAGCGCGGCCGAGCTGGCGGCGCATGCCAGCGCGTCGGGTGTCGTCGTCAAGGTGGACACGGTTAAAACCTATTTGCTCCTGCTGCGGCTGGCCGGATACGTCCAGGTCGTCGCCGAGTCGAAAAGCAAGGGCATCGGAAAAGGCAAGGGCCAGGCGCGTTATCGGCTGGCACCGGGCAAGTACACCGGGCCGCGTCCGCCGATGATCCAGCGCACAAAATCGGTGTATGACCCGAACCTGGCCAAGGTCGTCTATCAAGAGGAGGCCATCAACGATGACGACCTCTGAGCCACGCTGGCTGCATCTAGTGCGCGAAGAAGCGGCGCGCACCAGCATCGCAGCAGTTGCCCGCCGGTTGGACTACTCGCGCACGTCTATTAGCCTGGTGCTGGATGGCAAGTACCCAGGCAAGACCGGCAAGATCGAAACCAAGGCGATTGCAGTCCTGGAGCCAGCCATTACGGTGGCCTGCCCATACGTCAGCCACGTAATACCGGTTGAAATGTGCCAGGACTATTCCACTCGGCGCGCTCCCACACACAACCCAACGTTAATGGGGCAGTGGCGCGCATGCCAACAGTGTCAAAACAAATGCAAGGGAGAAACGCAATGATTCAGCAAATTCTAACGATTCGTGAGTATTGGAACGGCTATTCCCTGATCGTGCACGCCGGGAAGCCTGAAGAGCAAGTGGTTGCAATGCGCATTCCCGAAGAGTTCATGGCGAGGCAGTTTGCAATCGCTCCTGAATTGATCAACGCCGCGCTGGTGGCCGCCAGCGTTCTCAAGTGCGGCGGCTTACACGACATGAGCGAACAAATCGCCTACGAGCGTCTGGAAGAAGCGCTGGCGGCTGTCGGAGTGGCGGTTGATACGCCTGCGACACGGGAGCTGGCGTATGGATAGGCCGCGTTTGTTCGGGTTCTCGCGTACACCCACGGTCCTGACGCCAGCGTTTGTCAGCAGCCTCCAATCGCTCAACAGCACGGTGCGCTGGCTGCGGGAGCATAACCAGGTGCTGCTGTCGGTGGACCTGCGTGCGGCGAGGCCCACGGTGGTGGTCAGGCCAACCGATGTCCCCTTACTGATCAGTGCCGGTCGCGGCATGAACGCCAGAACGCTGCCTAGCGGCTCGCGCCTGTGCAGCGTCGTTATCTATGGCTGCTCAGTGGAGTGGGTACGGAGGGAAACATGAGCCGGTTCACCGTAGCGTTTCAGTGGATCAAGCTGCACGTCGAGCTGCTGCCGACTTCGCAGGACGTCGACGCCAAATACCGTGCCGGCCGCAGGCGGCGCAGTGGCGAACACGTACACGCCTACTTTGAGCCAAGCAAGACCGATCGCGCAATCTATAAGGGCAAGATCGTGCTGCCAGAAAACGGCAGGCTCGAAGAGCTGATTCCGCATGAGGTGGCACATGCGGTTATCCACTGCTTGCGCGGCGTCAGCGCCAACGATGATGAAGTGGCAGCAACAGCAATCGGGATGCTATCGGCCAGCATCTTTGCCCGCGTTAGAAACAGCCAAAAGCAATAACACCACCAACAACACTGAAAGGAATTTGATATGTCAGATGCAATACAAAAGCTGGGAGCCGTTCTAGCAGCAAAACAGCAACCGACCTACGACGATGTCGAAGCCGCCCTGGCCGAGGCTTTGAAGGACTCCGCAGCCTACAGAGGCATGTTGAAAGAAATGGCGAGCTGGATGGCTAAGCTGACTGCCGCCCACATCGCCAACGACTCTGAGACTGTCACCAATACCTTGGACGCTTTCATCGCAGAACGCGTCAAGATCATTCCGCTACAACCAGGAGCAATCCACTAATGCACAACTACTTTGAACCGCTGATCCCTTGGCCAGCCAGGGACCAGCGGACAAAACCAGTACCGCAAGACAAAAAATCACCGATCCCCATCGGTCCCACAGACGTTTAATACAGGAACGAAACACATGGAACAAATCACTATCCCTGAAGGCTACATGCAAAACGCCCAAGGCCACCTGGTGCCGACTGAGCTGGTCAAGCCCATCGACCAGATGCGTCACAACCTGGTGCTGGAGCTGGTGCTAGGCGCTAAGGCAGTTCGCGACCAGTTGGCTGACTTCAAAGACCAGGTTTTCAAAGACTTCAGCGCATTTGTCACACTCAGCGCTGAACAGTATGACGTCGCGCTAGGCGGTAAGAAAGGCAACGTTACGCTGTTCAGCTATGACGGCAAGTACAAAGTGCAACTGGCCATCTCCGAGAACATCGTCTTTGACGAACGCCTGCAGGCGGCCAAGGCGCTGATCGATGAATGCATTTCCGAATGGTCGGTAGGCAGCGATCCGAAAATCCAGGTGCTGGTGCAGGACGCCTTCAAGACCGACAAGGAAGGCAACATCAACACTGGCCGCGTACTGGGCCTGCGCCGCCTGGATATCAAAGACGACAAGTGGAAGCGCGCCATGGACGCCATCGGCGAGTCCCTGCAGGTGGTCGGCAGCAAGCAGTACATCCGCTTCTATGAGCGAGTGGGCGAGGATAAGTACATGCCCATCAGCCTGGACATCGCAGCAATCTAACGGGAGGAACTATGGCAACCAGAAAACCCAAAGCACAGTCCCCGATGAGCGTGGTTAGCGTGGATTTTGAAGATTACTTCTTGCCCGCCGATCAGGGAATGCAGCTAGTACGCATCATGCAGAACGCGGTCAAATGCCGGTCCACCTTCCAGGGTGGTGGTGTGAATTTTCTCACTGCCGAACAACCTAAGCTGGAGTTGAAGATTGTCACGCCAGCACAGGTGCGGCCGGCCACTTCGGAATCGGAATTCCTGTCGGCCTTTTAAAGCGAAACCATTCTCCGCCCTGGCGGGGAATGGTCTGCCCGCCATGGTGGCCGGGTACTGATGAGCAGCCGAGAAAACGAATCATGCAACCTATGAGAACTGCGGAGCAAGCCCGCAAGGCCGAACTGGCCCAGATACACATCGCCAAGATGCAGCTTGCCATGGAGGATGACGCCTATCGTGCCTTGTTGACGCAGGTCACCGGCAAGGCATCCAGCAAAGACCTTACCTGGCAGGAACGGAAGGCACTCCTGGACCACTTCAAGAAGATCGGGTTCAAGCCGAGGGCGAAGCCGGCCGGCCGCGCAAAGCCGGCAGTCGCCATGGACCGTCAAAGCCAGATCAAGAAGATTGAGGCGCAACTGGCGGCTGCTGGCCGTGCCTGGGCCTACGCCGATAGCATGGCGCAACGCATTTGCAAAGTAGAACGCATTGAATGGTGTGATCACTCTGCGCTGGCCAGCGTCATAGCGGCACTGGCCTACGACGCCAAGCGCCGCGCCAAAAGAACCGCAAACGCACAATAAATAGGAGATGGCCGTGCAAACTGACTTGTCTCATCTTCCACAGAGTGCCCAGAAGCTTATCGCCCTTATAGGATTGCCTGCGACCCTTCGTCTAGTTGACGCCCACGGCGGACACGGAATCAACCTGTATAACAGTGAAAATAGCCTAGAACGCATGACAGAAACCGTTGGACGAGAGGCGGCGCAGAAGCTGCTCCGGTTCTATGGCAACGATCCTTTTACCGTGCCGCTGTGTCACCGTGCTTTGAAAGCCGTACGCAATGCGGAGATTCTTGCTGAATTCGACCGCCTCACGATGCAAGAGGGGCTCTCAGCTCGCGCTAGCGTGATTCGAATAACGCGGCACTTCAATCCGTATATTCATGAACGTACGATCTGGCGTATTCTCAAGCTGACCAATGAAGCGTCCGTCATCGACCCCAGACAATTGTCTCTTCTCTGACAATAAAAGGAAAGGAATCTGTCCGCTGGCTTTACTTGCCATAAAGCGATTTGTATTTGACCCCATTAGTTTGAAGTACGTCATATTCTGGACGGGTGACGGACAGCAAACTGTCCGCTAGCTGCATCGCGAGTTCTACAGCTTGAAAGGCATCAACACCAACTATTTTTCTATGTGGGCTAAGAATTTTGTCAATATGAAGGTAACAGAAATGGTCTCCCTTTATGCCTGCCACGGGCACAGGTAAGGTTATCGTCGCTTCAATTTCGGTAGTGGTATTGTCTCTTTTGTCGAAGAAGTAAAGAAATTTTCTAATACTATTATTTGGGCTGTCCAATTTTTTCTCCATGCTTTAGGTAAATGATCGCGAATTGTGGATGATGCTGGGCTTCCTCAGCAATCGTCGAGGGAGCCCATTTGATATGCTATCTACCTATTAATTTGTGCCAAACATTTTGCATATTCTTCATTTCCTTGTGCATAACATAATCTTCGCCCATCTAAATCTCCGGTACCGTTGTCTGCACCAGGATATATTCGATTGCACATCTCCACCCATTGATCCATTTGACGGTTGCATGTTGACGCAGGATCGTTTACTGGGGGAGGAGCTGGGCAATAGCCTGGACCGCCCGCTGCTCTCACCGGTGCCCGTGTTACTGAGAATGCCCTCGCACTTCTGGCAGTGACTGGCGCTTTGGCGCTGCCGGTGTTGCAACCTTCATCCGGAGGGGGATCGTTGGGGTCGGTAGGATCGCCACCACCTCCGCCACCATCTCCTCCATCTCCTCCACCTCCGTCTCCACCACCTCCGTCTCCACCACCGCCTGCACAGCCCTCGTCACCGCTTTCAGGATCTAGCTCGCACGGGTCCGATAATGCGGAGAACTCATACATTGCTGCCAGCTTTTGATCAGTTGTATGCGCTAATGTGTTTATACCAGCTGCATTTTGGGCTGCACCAATTACGAAGCGTGGTTTCAGCAGAGTTCCGTCTTGCTTGGTTATCGTAACCTGCGAAGGTGCAGTCGAGTCACTGTTATACGTCACTTCCAATTTAGTCAGCCCTATGCCCGATATAAGCTTGACTCGTCCTTTTAAATCCCGTGCTACGGAATAAATCGCGCCTCTGTCTGTGGATGCATAAGCAAGAACTTTGTTGGCATTGTAAACGTAAGTGATGCCAAGGCCGCTACGACGCTTCTTATGAACCAAAAGTCCTTCTTTATTGAATTTGTATTGAGTCGCTTTTTTGGCTCTCTTTTTAAGCGTGATCGTCTTGTCGCCATTGGACTCAAGCTGCACTGCCGCCGCTGTTGTAGCGTATGCCGAGATTGCCGGACAGGCCAAAAGCATTGAAATTATTAAGGCTAAACTCTTTCTATTTACCAATTCATTCTCCATTTAATAGACAAACAATCTGAATTGATCAGCGCCTTCCTCCACTGACCAACAGAGCTGGTGCTTAGAAGCGAGCTCCAGCTATTCCATCAAAGACGCATATCGCTTAGCATAATTTTGCATCTTTGATATGCCAATAATACAATGTTTACTTAATGATAATGCTGTAATGTTAAGAAATGATTCATTTTGTTGCGCACTGTATCGAAATGTTTCAACTTAAAGAGGTGCTGACATTTGTCATCCTTAGCTGTTGCCTCGCGCCCGCGTAAAGTCCTCACGTCGTCCCGCTGACATCGTCAGCCACCACACTGAGGAAAACACGTGAACAAACTCCGCATGATCCAATGGCTGCTGGTCGCAGCCTTGTTGTATGCCTTGGCGCTGACCATGCTCCGAGCCGGCTACGGCGGCCCGTTGCAGACGCTGACCTGGAAACTGGGACACGTCACCATGGGCGGCTTCGCCGGTTATTGGCTGGACCGTACGGCCTTCCGTGACCGCATCGTCTGGGACACTCAGCCGCTGGTGATGATACGGCGCGCCATCATCATGTTTGGCGCTATGTATACGCTTGGCGCGGGCATGTAATGAAGACGTTCTTGCGTTCTCTATGCTGCCGGCTGCTTTTTGATGCCGTCGCCGTGGCGTTATTGGTGCTATGCATCAATGCGGCATGGGCCGCCGACCTGTGCCCACAATACCGAGCCACGCTGACCCGCGAAGCCCAGGCGATATACGGCCTGAATGCGCCTATCCCAATGCTGGCCGGGCAGATACGCCAGGAGAGCGGCTGCCGGGCCGATGTGACAGCCTGGGATGACGGCCGGGGGCTGGCTCAGTTCATGGACGGCACGGCGCGCCAGGTCTCAAAGTCCTTTCCTGAACTCGGCGCGCCCGATCCTTACAGTCCGATCTGGGCGATCCGTGCCCTGGTACGCTACGACAACTGGCTGTATCAGCGCGTCCAGGGCGAGAACGCCTGCGAACGATGGGCGGCGACGCTGAAGAGCTATAACGCCGGCCTGGGCTATGTGCAGCGCGCCCAGCGCCGCTCGTTA
>DATHMC010000312.1:0-2748 GCA_035487495.1 Undibacterium sp. | reverse complement strand
CCCTGTAGGGAGGGAGTCTTGCCTTGCAAGGCAAGACCGTTACGCAGGCAAGCAGCATGCTGCTTGAAACCCCTGCTTTACCGCCTGCGCGGGAACGACAGGAGCCGCCGCCTACTTTTTGCTTTAATTGAACAGCATTAGGGCTTCCCCGGCCGTCCTAAAGCGGACAGCATGCCACCTGCGTTTCCGCATCAGGCCACGGCAGGCCGCAGCAATTGTATGCTGCCGGCATCGGCATCCATCTCGACTTCGCAACCGACGGGCATGGTGAACTTTTGCTTGATATGGCCTATCGTCGCGCCGCTGAATACCGGGATGTTCAGCGGCAGGAAATAGTCGTCAAAAACCTCATCCAGCGTCAGCGTGCCGTAACCTTCGCCGGGAGTGCACTTGGTGAATTTGCCTATCACCACGCCGCGCACTTGCTGCAAGGCGCCGGACAGGCGCAATTGCGACAACATGCGGTCGACGCGATAAATATATTCATTGACCTCTTCCAGGAACAGGATGGCGCCACGGAAGTCCGGCCAGTAGGCCGACCCCGCCAGCGATGTCAGCACCGCCAGATTGCCGCCGACCAGCGGGCCGCGGGCGCGGCCGCCGCGCAAGGTGTGTATCCTGTCCTGGGTCTGCACCAGGTTGTCGCCGCGCTCCTTGGGGCCGTTCGGGTTGCGCAGCAGCGGGGCTTGGCCCTCCATCACCATTGCGCGAAAATGCGAGACGCTGAATTCATTCCATTCCGATGCTGCTACCGGCGAATGAAAGGTCACCAGGCCGGTTTGCGCCTGTATCGCGTTGACCAGCGACGTCAGGTCGCTATAGCCGCCAAAGAATTTGGGGCGCTTGCGTATCAGTGCGTAATCCAGCTTGTCGACGATGCGGTTGCAGCCGGAGCCGCCGGTCAGCGCCAGTATGCCGTCCACGCTGTCGTCGGCGAACATGCTGTTGACCGCTTCGGCGCGCTGCGCATCGGTGCCGCCAAAGTGTCCGTAGCGGGCCCGCAAATACGGGCTTTGCTTGACCTTGAAGCCCAGCGCCTGCATGGTCTCAATGGCGATCTCCACCGGTTCTCGCTCATAGGTGGCCGCCGCCGGGCTTACCAGGCCTATCGTGTCGCCCGGCTTCAGGCGTTTGGGATAGATAGGAGCAAGGCGGGAGGCGGTTTGTGCATGGGCCGGTGTGCCGCCCAGCGCAAATGCGCCGGTAGCAGCGGCCAGGGTCTGCGCGAATTGACGACGGGATGGTGTCATTGTTTATAAGAATATAAGGTGAATAAGCAGGCTCGATACGCCCCGGCCCTGCGGATGGAGACGGGTATTCTAATTTAAGACATGCATTTGAGAAATGAGTTCATGCTTTTTTGCGCTATCCTCGCGCGGTGTGAACCGATGGCGCGCAACGGGCAGCTCATTCGCATGGTGTGTATTTGATTCCGAACCTGGCCTGCAAATATGTCGATTATTTTTACGCGGCAATTTGGAATCATTGAAGAAAAACGATAAGTGCTTGATTATTTTAGAGATTTTAGATATGGTACAAAATGTGCTTATTCTGAGATGACGGTGCACTAAAAAACACATCAAAAAATCTCGGTGTAGCAGGGGAGAGAGTGAACTGTCGGGAAGCAAAAGAAAAACACTGTTATCAAAGACAGGAAATAAAAATAAAACTGGGCCGCGAGGCCCAGTTTTTTTTATGGGAAGCTGCGACATTTCTATTATTTTCTTAGCTGCGTGGCGGCATTCCCGGTATGGCCGGCGCAGCGTCCTTGACCACTGCCAGGATAGTATGCGGACCGGCAGAAATCTTACGAATATTCCAAGCGTACGCGAGCGCTTCCCAAAAATTTCCCGCCTTCGATATGCCGTCAATCCCTGGCGCTACCTCTTTGCATCACTTCGTGATACGCAGAATGGCCGATGCCAGCTTGTCGAAACAAGGCTTCAATCCGTTCTGGTCAACCGCATGGCAGTAGATGCCGACCGGCTGGCCGGCGCCGGCGGTGACGCAGCGCGGCAAGGCGTCGGCTGTGTTGGCGATGCATTTGAGTACGACATCGCCCTGTTCATCGTCTGGCCCGGTTGGCGACGTCAATTGTCCGCCTAGCCCCAGCGAAAACACATAAATACCTTCGCTGCGCGCTTTGGCCGCCATCGCCTCCAGCAGGTTTCTTGAAGCTCGGTTTACATTGGCATAGGTCGGAGCACTGGTAACTACCCTTGGCGTGCTTACGACTACAGGAAACTCCTGAAGGGCAACGATATTCGTAGGATTATGTGCGTTGTACCAATTGGGTAGTGCGGTGGAGGTAAGCTTATTGCCGATGTTCGTCCCCGCATTACATTTCCCGGCTGCCGTCGAATCCTGCTGGTCGTATCGGTAGAGTCCATCCAGGGACCCCGAACTGGCATCGCCCGAAAGGAGTGAACCAGCCGTAGTGCAGTCGGATGGTTTTTTGAATGTGAAGACAGAGGCAAAAGTATTCGGCGCACCATCGGAAAAGAAGACGATAACCCGCAAGCTGGAGCGATTTACCAGGGCGATGCTGTTGAGCTGATCTCGCGCATTCCAGAATCCCTCGGGCGAATTGGTGTTGCCGCCGAAATTGAGTGCGTTGATATGCGTGTTCATGCTGGCCAGATCAAATCCTCGCAGGACCGGCCTGATGGGATCGTCCACCACTGCGCCTTCAGAAAAATGGATCAAGGCCATGCGATCCAGGACAGGGTTGAATTTGGTGAGGAACAG
>DATHMC010000311.1:0-4970 GCA_035487495.1 Undibacterium sp. | reverse complement strand
GGTGGGCATGCATGGAGTAATGCCCCCTCGTCTGTTTCGTTCGCTATTGCACCGAAATACTTTGAGACTTGGTGGTTCCGCTTGGCGGTAGCTGCCTTGGTGCTGGCAGTCCTTTGGGCGATGGTTCGACTACAGGTAAGGATGGCCACTTCTCGTGAGCGTAATCGGATGCGGATCCGCTTGGATGAGCGCGAGGTTATCGCCCGCGATCTGCATGACACCCTTCTACAGAGTACCCAGGCATTGGTTCTTCAGCTCGACTCGCTTGCTGCCAGCATGACAGATCCCACGCTGAAGAAAAAGTTAGATCTCTTAACAAAGATGTCCGAGGATGCGTTCGTCGAAGGGTGCGGTAAGGTTCAGGCTTTAAGATTGCACTCTTCTGTATCAGGCGACCAAGTGACAAGGCTCGTGCAATTTGGAATGGGGCTGAGTAGTCAATATGGAATTCGATTTAAAGCACAGGTCGAAGGCTCCCCTCGACCACTTAATCAAATGGCGCGTGATGAGCTAGTGCCAATAGTCAGCGAATTGCTTATCAACGCATTTCGTCATTCAAAGGCCACAGTCATCACAACCAATTTAACGTTTGGGCTTTGGAGATTTTTAATAACCGTGTCTGACGATGGCGTAGGTATAGACGAGAGAGTTCTGACTATGGGTGCTCCCGAAGGTCATTGGGGTATCAAGGGGATCAAGGAACGAGCCGCTCGTATAGGGGGTCGCGTCATGTTTCAGCGCTTGAAACCATGCGGGACAAAAATTGTCGTAATCGTGCCGTCACGACGCGTGTACGCTACGTTTAAAAAGTCGCAACTTGAATGACATAAAAAAACTATAGGTCCATTGCAACATCAAATGGCAGATACGGACCCTGAAGCCGAGAGCCGGCAGAACATGCCCTCTTTGGAGTGTGAAATATGGCAGGTATCACTCGGATCGACGCACACCTGCCCACTGGGAGCAGTTTATGAACAACCGCAGCTTATGTCTCGCTTTTTCACGTCTTTAACATCATGAGCGCTTCCCTTCCGCCCGGCTGCGATTGCTCGATGGCAACAACAATGCCGGAAACGCTCTGCCTTGCAACAAACAAGCATCCGCGTTTGATTCTTGCCACTACTATTTTGGCGTCCAGTCTCGCTTTCATCGACGGTTCGGTCGTTAATGTGGGCCTGCCCGCAATCGGGCGCAATCTCGGCGCCGACGCCTTCGGCTTATCATGGATCGTCAACGGCTACCTGCTACCCTTAAGTGCGCTGCTCTTGCTGGGCGGTGCAGCCGGCGACCGGTTCGGGCGAAAGCGCCTTCTGCTACTCGGCATCTTCCTATTCGCAGTGGCGTCGGTTCTGTGCGCGGGAGCGCCAACACTGGGCTGGCTGATTGTGGGCCGGGTATTGCAAGGTAGCGGTGCAGCGCTGCTGATGCCAAACAGCCTGGCCATTCTTGGCACCAATTTTACCGGCGAGGAGCGTGGCCGCGCGATTGGGACTTGGGCTGCTATCGGTGCGGCTGCCGGCGCCATCGGCCCATTGCTGGGCGGCTGGTTGATTGATATCGTCGGCTGGCGCACGATATTCCTGATCAACCTGCCAATTGCCTCGGTCGCGCTTTATCTCGGTGCCCGCTACCTGCATAATGAACCTAATCCAGAAAGACCGAAACTCGACCTACCAGGAGCCGCGCTGGCCAGCAGCGGTCTTGCCAGCTTGACCTGGGGCCTGACGACCGCATCCTCTGAGGGAAAGCTCAGCTGGACGGTGGCAGCGGCGATTGGCATTGGCATCGTGTTCTTGCTGTTCTTTCTTAGGACAGAAGAGCATGCCGGCGAAAACGCGATGCTACCGCTCACATTATTTACCTCACATGGTTTTACCGCACTTAACCTACTGACGTTCTTGCTATACGGAGCGCTCGGTGCACTGACGCTGCTGGTGCCGTTCGTGCTGATCAAAGTGGACGGCTACTCGGCAACCGCGGCAGGCGCAGCTTTGCTTCCGCTTCCGGTCGTCATCGCGCTTGCGTCGTCTACGATTGGCCGCTTGTCCGGAAAAATCGGTCCGCGCCTGCCACTGACGCTAGGCCCGCTCATTGTCGCAGCGGGATTTCTGCTGACCACCCGTATTGGCTATGGCAGCAGTTACTGGACTACCACTCTGCCGGCCATGCTGGTCATCGCACTAGGCATGGCCGGCGCGGTCGCGCCGCTGACCACGGCAGTTCTGGCTTCCGTTGATTCGCTCCACGCGGGGGTCGCTTCCGGCTTCAACAGCGCCGTAGCACGCTCTGGCGGCCTGATTGCTACGGCGTTGCTAGGCATGATTCTGGCATTGCATGGTCCCGCTTTGACTGCGGCGTTTCAGATAGCAGCGATCGCCGCGGCCGCTGCCGCACTGGCAGCGGCCGCATGCGCTTTTTTTGGGATCAAACCCACACTGGTTAAATTGTAGATAGGAATTTTTCGCTACCGGCAGATTAACTCGAAGGGCTCATCCCACGCGAAGTATTTAGGAAATAACCTTTAACTTTTCAGTATCCAGTTCACGCTCCCACCGTGCCATCACGACGGTGGCGACACCGTTCCCTATCATATTGACTAACGCACGCGCCTCGCTCATGAACCGATCCACGCCAAGAATCAACGCCATCCCGGCAACCGGTATCGTCGGCACGACCGCCAGTGTTCCAACCAGCGCAATAAAGGAAGCACCCTGGACACCGCTGGCGCCCTTCGACGTCAGCATGGCTACGGCCAGTATTGCCAATTGCTGCGTCAAACTAAGCTCAGTATTCGTCGCTTGCGCCACAAACAGCGCAGCCATCGTCATATAAATGCTCGTTCCGTCGGTGTTGAAAACATATCCGGTCGGCACCACAAATCCGACCAGGGATTTAGAACAGCCGAGCTGTTCCATTTTTTTCATCAGGGTAGGCAAAGCCGTATCGGAGGAGCTAGTGGCAAATACCAGAAATATCTCTTCTTTAATATATACAAGGAATTTAAGAATGCTAAATCCAGAGTACCTGGCGATTAGCCCCAGCACCACAAATACGAACAGTAACGAGGTCAGATAGAACGAGCCTATCAATTTTGCTAGCGGCCCTAAGGAACCAACACCATACTTGCCTACCGTGAATGCCATTGCCCCAAAAGCACCCAAAGGGGCGAATTTCATGACGATGTTCACCGCGCCAAATATTGCGTGCGAGGCAGCATCTATCATGTCCAACGCAGGCTTACATTTTTTTCCGAGCAGAGAAAGCGCAAAGCCGAATATCAGGGAAACCAAGAGGACTTGCAGGATATCCCCTTTTGTAAATGCATCAGCCACGGTATTGGGGATGATATTCATCAAAAAGTCGGTTGTGCTAAGTTGTTTGGCCTTGCCTGCATAGTCCATGACAGCTTTCGCATCAAGCGTCGCAGGGTTGATATTGAATCCGGCACCGGGCTTCAGTAAATTTCCAACCAACAAGCCAATTACTAAGGCAAAGGTCGATACGACCTCGAAGTACAACAACGCCTTCCCTCCCAGCCGGCCGACTTTTTTCGCATCTTGCATCCCTGCGATCCCGGAGACGACCGTACAAAAGATGATAGGGCCGATCAGCATCTTGATCAGTTTGATGAAAGCATCCCCAAAAGGCTTCATGTCCACCGCGAAACTTGGATAGAAATGCCCGGCGAACACACCGATCGCAATCGCAAATAGCACCTGTACATACAAGATTTTATACCAGGGCTTCTTCCTGTTGATCTGCTCCGGTTCAGAATCCTGTTTTCCGTCCAAGTCCTGACTTTCGGTAATAATGTAGCTCATGGTGTCTCCTCCATCTTCACTTCAAGTTCATCGAATGCTGCCGCAATATGAGGCAGCTTTGTAATCGTCGTTATTCAAACGCTAGTTGCGGTCGCTGTGCCGCACCGGCTGGATACGGCATGGCTAACAGAACGCTAGCTGGAGAGTTACTCCGGTTTTTCAGTTGACGCTTCTCCCCTGGAGCCAAACGACAGGAGTCGTATGGCTCCAGTTCCGTTTCGCCGTCCTCAGTAATCACCGTTATTGTTCCACTCAGCACAACATACATTTTCTCCACGGGAGAAGCGTCCATACCGGTGCCGCCGCCGGGAAGAAGATGAGATACCCCCAGCCAGAGTTGATCGCTTGGGCCCGCCTCATGTCCTTGAAGACGCAAGCAGTGCATGCCATCATGATTCGGGGGGAAGTAGGGTTGCGCCTTTATAAACCTTGTCACGTTCATGGAGTCAACACCACCCTTTCACGCGCCCCCTGTATGACTGCCCGATAAGCTTTCAGGCTATCTTGCAGGGAATAGGTATAGTCAGCCGTCACCGGGAAGGCTTTCAGGCTGCCGTCATTGAAGCCGGGCGTCAATGCGTCCAATATCCCGGCGCCCGCCAGGCTGTCGAACGCCAGCGTATCAATACCCACAAAGGTATGCTGGCCACGATAAAATGCGAAAATATCGAAGGGCACTGCCTTGTCTATTGTGGAGATAAATATCTGCCGCCCCCCTATCGCCAGTGCGGCGTTTGCCTGCGAAAAATACGGACTTCCTACCGTGTTGTAGACGATATCTGCCCCATGCCCATCGGTTTTCTCTTTGACGTAGCTGCCAATATCGAGATTGCTGGCGTCCAGCATTTCAATTGCGGAATTAGCGTGGCCGACATACTGTTCCTGGCTGCGCTCGACCGCGAACACTTTTGCCCCCGCACGGGTAGCAAGCTGAATCGCGGCCTGTCCGACTTTTCCGTTGCCACCGAAGATCAGCACCACGTCGCCCTTCTTAGGAAAACCGGCGCGGCGGAATCCTTCGTAAGCCGTGATAAATGGGACACCAACCGCACCGGCCTCCAGCAAAGAGACGTTTTGCGGTTTTTCCCTGACGCTGGCCGTGTCCACGACCAAGTAGCGGCCATGACTGCCGTCCCGGCGTATGCCAAG
>DATHMC010000310.1:0-2594 GCA_035487495.1 Undibacterium sp. | reverse complement strand
GGTGTGCAGATAAATGCTGCGGGAGAGAAGGGAAATAAGGGAAGAATTGCTGCAATTGGCGACAGCGCGGGCGGGGACGCCCACGCTGCCTCGCTTGAAAAATCAGTCCTCTTGTCTGGTCGCCGCGGAACAAATCACCTGCGCTACCGCCGCCGTCAATTTCTTACCGAAGGGCACGTGCAGGAATTCATTCGGGCCATGCGCATTGGACTTTGGTCCCAGCACGCCGCACACCATGAACTGGGCTTTCGGGAAACCCTTTTCCAGCATGTTCATCAGCGGGATGGTGCCGCCCTGGCCGATGTAGCCGCAAGGCGCGCCGAAGTACTGGTTGGATGCCTGGTCCAGCGCCGTGGACAGCCACGCTTCGGTGGTCGGCGCATTCCAGCCGGTGGCGGAGCCCTGGCTGGGCTTGAAGATTACCTTGGCGTTGTACGGCGGGTCCACCTCCAACAGGTTCTTCAGCTCTTCCACCGCCGGCGCGGCTTCCACCAAGGGCGGCAGGCGTATCGACAACTTGAATGCAGTGCGCGGGCGCAGCACATTGCCGGCGTCGGCCAGCGGCGGCAAGCCTTCCGCGCCGGTGACCGACAGCGTCGGGTTCCAGGTGCGGTTGATCAATGCCTTGAAAGGATCGTCCACCATCGGCAATACCGAGTTGCCGTCCGCGCCGCAGACCCAGGGATAGTTCTTCCATACTTCATCGCCGAGGATATCTGCGGTTTGTCTGGCCTGCTGCAGGCGCTCCGCCGGAATTTCGCAATGGAAGTTGGCCGGCAGCAGGCGGCCGGTCTTGCTATCTTCCAGCCTGTCTATCAGCTGGCGCATGATGCGGAACGTGGATGGGATCACGCCGCTGGATTCGCCGGAATGCACGCCCTCTTCCAGCACCTGCACCTCCAGCGAACCACTGATCGCGCCGCGCAGCGAAGTGCTGAGCCACAACTGGTCATAGTTGCCCGCGCCCGAATCCAGGCACACCACCAGCGATACCTCGCCCAGGCGCGGTTTCAGCGCATCGATGTAAGGCAGCAAATCGTAGCTGCCGGATTCTTCGCAGGTCTCGATCAGACCGACGCAGCGCGGGCGCGGCAAGTTCTGCGCATCCAGCGCCTGGATCGCCGTCAGCGCGGCATATACCGCGTAGCCGTCATCGGCGCCGCCGCGGCCGTACAATTTGCCGTCCACGTATTTCGGCGTCCACGGGCCGTAGCCGGAGCGCCAGCCGCTAAACTCAGGCTGCTTGTCTAGGTGGCCGTACATGAACACGGTGTCAGTACCGGCGCAGGCGCTGGCGGGAACCTCAAAGAACAGCACCGGAGTGCGGCCCGGCAGCTTGATCAGCTCCAGCGTCAAGCCGCGCACCTTTTGCGCGCGTATCCAGTCGGCGGCGTCGCGCGCTACCTTGTCGATGTAGCCGTTCTGTTCCCAGGCGGCGTCGAACATCGGGCTCTTCGCCGGAATTTCTATGTATTTGGTCAGATTGGGAACGATTTCCTGGTCCCATTTGCCGTCCACAAAGGCTTGCAGTGCCTTCGGGTCCAGCTTTGCAATAGTTGCATCGGAAATTGCCATAATTGCCATCCTATCAATTCAATAATGGGCAATAGTATGAATCAAAATCCCCAATTTTGTGTAGTTGCTGCTAAATTCTTTATAACGATTTATATTGAAATTCCCCAACACCATTACAGCGGCTTCAGCGCATCATCCAAAAAGCGCTCGCCCATCTTGAACCAGGCCCTGGCGATTTTACCGTCCGCTATCTCATAGATGGCGATGACCTCGAGGTGGCCGCTTCCTTCAGGAAAATTTCGGGTTACCTTTTCCTGATCCACCACCATATTGCCGACCGCCATGCGCTGCAACAGCGCGCCGTGCAGGCCGGGCTCCTTGAAGCGGGCGACATGGCGCTCGCGTATCTGCGCGGCACCGCTCGCCAGCAGCGTCGAAGGATGTTCAAAAAACTGCGCGTCGTCGGCCCAGCATGTCATGAATGTGTCGATATCGCGGGCATTGTAGGCATCGAGCTGTCTTTGCACGATTTCGGCGGGAGTAGTAATAGTAGTAGTTTGAGTATCCATGCTTCAGATAATCGGTGATTGGGAGGCAAGCCGGTTGCGCTGCCGCTGCGCGTCGATCAGCGCGGGCTTAGTCATGCGCTAGTTCTCCAGCTTGAAATGGAATTCCAGCACTTTCGTTTGCGGGCTGGAGACGGGTGCATATTTCCAGGATGACGCAGCGGCGACCACCTCCTTGTCGAAATACTTCGCAGGCACCGCCTTGATGATATCCACATGCGACACCTTGCCGTCGGTATCAACATGCAGGCGGGCGCTGACCATGCCCTCCGTCAGCCCTGCGCGGGCAGCGGCGCCAGGAAAATTCGGCTGGGTGCTGGTCAGCAGCTTGAGCATATTTTGCTCTGCCGGGGCCGCCGCGGGCGCAGCAGCCTTCGGCATGACCGCGACCGGCGCGGAAGCCGTGACCTCGGCTATTTTGGGGGCCACTCCCTGCGGCAGCGGGGCCGACGCCGCGGGCGCCGACTTGGCCGCTTCATGCAAATTTGGCGCCGCCTTCGCCGTCTGCGCCCT
>DATHMC010000309.1:0-5374 GCA_035487495.1 Undibacterium sp. | reverse complement strand
AAGAGCAACAGGACCGGGTTGGGCTTTTTGCCGCGCCGCGCGCCCCCGGCTATATGATGGCAGTGCTGGCAGACGGCATGGGCGGCAAGAGTGGCGGAGCCATGGCCGCTGAGCAGGTAATCCGTACCGCCAAGCACTTATTTGATGAGTTTTCCCCTGAAAACAATGTCAAAAGCCTGTTGGAGAATATCGTCAATGAAGCCCACACCGTCATCAAGCTGACCGGGGTATCTGCGGAAAAGGAGCCGCATAGCACTTTTGTCGCCCTGGTGATCACCCCGCAAAAACAGGCCGTCTGGGCCCATGCCGGAGATTCTCGCCTGTACCGGTTCAACGGACCCAATTTTGCAGAGCGGTCCACAGACCATTCTTATGTGGAAAAATTGGTCGCCGAAGGAAAAATCACGACGGAAGAAGCCAAGACCCACCGCATGTCCAACATTCTGGTCAATGTACTCGGCTCCAGCACAACGCCGCCGTATATCACTTTTGGGCAGTACGAGCACCTGAAGGCGGGCGACTCTTTCCTGCTCTGCTCAGATGGGTTGTGGCATTACTTCAACGACGCGGAGCTCTCTGTCGCCGTCGCGGCCAATACACCGCGACAAGCCTCGGAACTGCTGATCAGGAAAGCACGGGAACGCGGAACGGATCATGGGGACAATTGCACGTTTGCGATCGTCAAACTGGTGCCGCCGCCGGCCGAAGTAAAAACCTATGTCGTGGAAAAAATGCGCAGGGCCGTATAGCCTGGCACATGGAGAGAGCCGAACCCTCTCTCCCTGATTGCTTTCCGCAATTATTTATTCCGGCTCGACATCAACTCCTGATTCACCTTGCGGTCCGCATTCACTTTTTGAACTGTGGGCCGCTCTGCCAGCATTTTGGTGTATTCGCGGACAGGCAAGTCCGCCAGCATATCCTCGCCATATATGATCTTGGTCGCCATTCCCACCAAAGGCAAGTGAACCAGCGCCACGCAATCAGCCATAGTGAATTCGCTGCCGCCTATATAAGGTGAAAATTTGGCAAGCCTGGCGAATGCCTTGGTATTCCGGCGTAACAATTTTTCAACCCGGTTTTTTACTTCATCGGAGACCGTGCCTCCAAAAAAAGCCTGCGGATACAGCTCACGCGCGACCAGCTCCAGATGCAGCTCCATGAAAGTAATCAACTCCCTGATTTTCGCTGCGGCGATAGGATCGGCAGGAAACAAGGGGTGCTGAGGATATGCCGACTCCAGGTAGTCCACGATGACTTGCGACTCTATCAGCACACCCTGCTCTGTCTCCAGATAAGGGATTTTCCCCAGTGGAGATTTTTCCAGCAAAGCCGGAGAGCGGTCCGTCCAGACCAGTTGCTCCTCAAATTCCACCCCTTTTTCCAGCAGCGCCAGCTTGACTTTGTTGTAGTAGTTGCTGGTCGCGAAACCGCATAGCTTGATCATTTTTTGTCTCCTGCAGTGTTGTATGAGTAGATCTTATAAGGCAGGACCACCTGCAACAGGCTGGCCATGCGTGTATGGCAAACCCGCCGCCCGTTATTTTAGGAATACCGGCGGCGCGCTGTCTGCTCACTTGCTTATGGGGAAGCTCTTGGGGAAATCGATGACTTCAAAGTCGATAGGGTTGAAATCGTTCCTGTCTTCGTTCGGGCGATCGAGTGAAGCGACGTCCGGTATCGTCACTTCTTCCTCGCTATTCCATCTATCGCCCGAGCCGCTGCCTTGCGCCTTGGCGCGTTCCAGCTCGTTGGCGATCGCAATCAGCAGCAAGATATCGCGATACACCGGCAGTTCAAAACCCATTCGCTTGCCGTCCCTGTCATCCACGAGCAGGCTTTGCAGGAAAGGCAGGATATCGTTGGTATTCCACAATCCGCATATCTTGCCCATCAGGTGCTCGAAATCTTCCAGCAAACGGCTGACGGTATCGGCCGGATCAACCTCGAAATCAGGAATATTGGCATTAAATATCAAGACGAACCGGTCTCTTAACGCATCATATTTTTCCTTGTTCTTGGTGACACGATACAGGTCCAGCAAATACAGCCAGGGCACGGGAGACTCCGGCACTTCGATGGCTGCTTGCGGCTCCAGTATCTCGATCGCCCTTTGCGGGTCATTGACCGACATCCAGAATTCAGCTTCCTGGGTGACATCAGATATTTCTTCCACCTTCATCGAACTGCCCTTGGCGGCGAAGAAGTTGAACGTGCTGCTATTACTATCTTCCAGCGCCGGCAAATGCATTTTCTGCGGCGCCGTAGCCGGTGCTGATTTTGCCGCAGGAGCCGTATTTTTTGCGAGGAAAGCCGGGACGGAATTCTCAGCCGCGGCAGCCCCTCCTACTTCGGGCGCCGTGGCAGGCATTGCCGCAGCGGCCAATCCGCCGGATATGGAGGAAGCATTGTAGGAGGCCTGGACGCTGTTGACGATTTCTTCAACACTCATCTTGCGCTCGACATCGGCGCCATCGGTATTTTGCACCCCCCAGCGGAACTCCGCCTTCTTGTTCTGACGCCGCAGCTGGACAGCGAGGACGGCGATAGCAGTCAGGCCTACCAACAATAACCCGGCCAATGCGACAACCCAGTTACGCGAGTAGCTGCCCTCCTTCAAAGCCTCCAACTCGGCCTTGTCTGCCTGGTTTTGCCGCTTCAACTGGTTCGCTTCGGCTTGCAGCGACTGCACTTTTTGCTGTCCGGCTGTTAATTGATCGCCGGATATCTTTTCCGGTTTTTCGCCGCGCAACAGCGCGGCCAGCTCGGCCTGGGCGATCCGCAACTCCGCCATATTCTGCTGATCGGCGCTCATTGGACGCTCCGACAGCGTATCGCTCAAACGCAAACCCTGCTGCGGTATGGCTTCGGCGTCATCGGACGATAGCTTCAGCACATCTTTAGGCGCTTTGATGATTTTATTGGCGCCGCTCAGCTTGGGTGCTTTAGGGATAGTTGCAGCTCTGGGCTTGAGCGCGATGTCGCCTGAGCCCATACGAGGCGCACGCGCGGCAGCGGCGGACACCGACTTGCCGGAACCTCCCCGAGCGAGGCTGGGAGCAGGATCGGCAGTATCGACGCCGGCTTGCGCCATCGGCAACTCCGCGCTGGCCGGTGCAGCTGCAAATAAAGGGGGGTCCAGCAATAGCATGAACTCGCGATGGAGCTGGGCTTCACAGGCGACATCGACGACCAGCCTGACGGCAGGTTCCTGCAAACTTTGCCTGGTCGTCAATGTAATAACCCTGGAACGACCTGTCGGCGTCACTGAGATACCGGCGTTTGCTATCAGGTTTCCTTCGGTAGACTCAAGCTTGGCCCGGATGCAGGACGGAGCAATATCACTCTCGACGCCGAGCAGATTGAGGCCCGCCCTAAGCGGTTGTCCCAACGCAGATTGAACGCGAAGCTCACCCAGCCCAAGTGCCTGCGCTGACGCGGAGAAACACAATGCTGGGATGGCGACAAGCACAAAACTTAAGGATGGGCGGCGGGCTCGAAAAAAAATAATGATGTCCTTATGAGTGGTTGATCAGACCCACAATTACTGAACATGTCTGTCATTACAGCAATCTTACTTGCTTTGTAACAAACACAAAAGACAATCCCCTCAAAAAATGGGTTTACTGCGCAAATTTCAACATATTTAGCAATTCAGGCGGGCAATAAATTTCCACATGGAAATTGTTTGCAGCGCGGCGCGAATCGCTGGTCCCGGCGATCTATTTTCCCGGCTTCGCATCCAGTATTTTTTTTGCGATGCCCCGCAAAATATTGACCTCCTCCTGCTCCAGCCTGGCCCTGGAAAACAGCCGCTTTAAGCGCGGCATCAATTTTTTGGGATTGTCCGGATCGAGGAAGTCGATCGCCACCAGGGCTTGTTCCAGATGCGCGTACATGCCGTCAATATCGCTCAGGGAAGCCGCTATTCCTTGAAAGCCTATATCCGAGGCCGGACGCTGATCGCCAAGCTCGGCAATGCGGCATTCATAAGCCAGCAACTGCACCGCCTGCGCCAGGTTCAGTGAAGAATAATCGGGGTTGGCAGGAATATTGATCAAGGCATTGCAGTTGACGACAATTTCATTCGGCAAGCCATAACGCTCATTGCCGAATACCAGCGCGACAGGCTGGGCCCGCTGTTTGGCCAGGTTTTCAGCCATCGTCCTGGGCAAAAATATCGGCGGAGAAAACTCGCGCAATCTGGCACTGACTGCCGCGACAAAGTGGCAGCCCGCCAGAGCTTCGTCGATGGAGCCGACAATTTTGGCGGACTGCAAAATATCTTGCGCGCCGCTGGCAAAAGCGATCGCATCGGCATTGCTCAAGGCGTCGGGAAACCGCGGATTGACCAGTACCAGTTCAGTAAAACCCATCGTTTTCATGGCCCTGGCAACCGCCCCAATATTGCCAGGATGGCTAGTTTCCACCAGAACGAAACGCAGGCGTTTGAAAAGAGAAGTGTCGGTTTGGGGCAAGTTCATTTAAAATAGCGCTATTACGCGTTGATTTGATTGCTTATTTTAGCCGCAGCAAATTAGCGCGACGCTCTTTAATTCATTTTTGTGCGGTACTGAATTGCTTCTGCTGCAAGAAGCAGGAATGCCGCCATTTTAACGGAAACCTCTATGCACCCAATGCTCAATACGGCTATCAAGGCCGCTCGCCGCGGCGCGACCATCATCAACCGCGCCTCATTCGACCTGGATCGTGTCAAAGTCAGTGAAAAACAATTTAACGATTTTGTCACCGAAGTTGATCAAGCCGCAGAAGCAGCGATCATAGAGGTTCTGACCAGCGCCTACCCGGATCATGCGATCCTGGCTGAAGAATCCGGCGCCTCTGCCAACCTGCATGATGAAAATGAAAACGTCTGGATCATCGATCCGCTGGACGGCACCACCAATTTCATCCACGGCTTCCCACAATATTGCGTTTCGATAGCATTGCAACAACGCGGCATCATCACGCAATCCGTCGTGTATGACCCGACCCGCAATGAAATGTTCACGGCCAGCAAGGGTTCGGGCGCCTATCTGAATGACAAGCGAATCCGCGTTACTAAAATTGACAGGATCGCCGACGCGCTGATCGGCACCGGCTTCCCTTCCCGCGACTTGGCGGACCTGGACCAGTACATGGAAATGTTCAAGATCATGACCGCCAAATGCCAAGGCTTGCGCCGGCCCGGCGCTGCCGCTCTGGATCTGGCCTATGTCGCGATGGGCCGTCTGGACGGTTTCTTTGAAAAAGGCCTGGCGCCCTGGGACATTGCAGCAGGTTCGCTGCTGATTACCGAAGCCGGCGGCATTGTAGGCAACTTCTCCGGCGACTCCGATTACCTTTATAAAGGCGATGTACTGGCAGGCACACC
>DATHMC010000308.1:0-4479 GCA_035487495.1 Undibacterium sp. | reverse complement strand
TAATAGTACGATGCTAAAACAGAGAACCATCAAAAAACTTGTCAAAACCATAGGCGTCGGGGTGCACTCCGGCACCAAGGTCGACCTGATCCTGCGCCCTGCTGCGCCGAATACCGGTATCGTCTTCAGCCGCATCGACCTGGAGCCGCCGGTTGTCTTCCCTGCGTTTGCGACCAATGTCGGCGATACCAGGATGGCTTCCACGCTGGTCAATGAAGGCGCAAAAATTTCAACGGTGGAACACTTGCTGTCTGCCTGCGCAGGCCTGGGGATTGATAATCTGTATGTGGATGTCAGCGCAGAAGAGATCCCCATCATGGACGGTTCAGCGTCTTCGTTTGTGTACTTACTGCAGCAGGCCGGCATGCAGGAGCAGGAAGCAGCCAAAAAATTTGTGCGGGTGCTAAAGCCGGTGGAAATTCGTGAAGGCTCCGGCCCGTCGGAAAAGTGGGCCAGGCTGGAACCTTTTGACGGTTTCAAGCTGCATTTCTTCATTGAATTCAATCACCCCGCCGTCGACGGCACCACCCAGACCGCGGAAGTGGATTTTGCCAAGGTGTCGTATGTGAAGGACGTCGCCAGGGCGCGCACTTTCGGTTTCATGAAGGATGTGGAAATGTTGCGCGGCATAGGCCTGGCGCGTGGCGGCTCGATGGAAACCGCGATAGTCATGGATGAATACCGCATCCTGAATGCCGACGGGCTGCGTTTTGACGATGAGTTCGTGCGGCACAAAATCCTGGATGCGATCGGCGACCTGTACCTGATCGGCCATCCTTTGCTGGCAAGTTATACCGCGCATAAATCGGGGCATGGCCTCAATAACCAATTGCTGCGCGCGTTGCTGGCACAGCCCGATGCGTATGAGATCGTCAGTTTTGATACCTTGGCCGATGCGCCCGAGTCGTACGTGCTGCAAGAGCATCGCGAGTGGGCGCTAACCTGACGCACTACCTGGCTTGGCGACAGGCCCCGACCGGCGGCTATTTCTGCTGATGCCGCTTCACCAGATTCTGCAATGCCGCCTTGAGCGCGGCATTTTGCGGAGTGTCTTCCAGCGTACTCCCCAGCCTGTCGAAGGCCTTCAGCGCCTGATTCGATAGCAATGCCTGCTTGGGAGGGGCTGATCTTTCTACCCTTTTTCTTACTTGTACTTTGATTCGGATTGCGTTAATCTGCCATCCCCGCTGCTGCAAAGCATCTTGCAATTTAGGTAATTGTTGTTTCAGTCTGCTTGCCAGTGCAGCATTGGGTGTGGATAACGTCAGTTGTCCTTCTGCTAATTGCAAAACATCGCAAGCATCAAACATCGCGGGCAGTATCGCCCCGCAATCTTTTTGTAGTGAAGCATTGCGTCTGATCGTAGGCAATAAGGGCGCGATTTTGTCATTGGCGCGCAAAAAATCAGCTGCACCGCTAGTCACATTCAGTTTTCGCGTGCGCTTGATGTTGATTCGATAGGGAGGAGGTGACGATGGCTGCATGGATGGAACCTTACCACAAAGCCCGTGGCTTGATCAGGCCGGGTGCCGATGCCGGAGTAGTCAGATGCAAATAATTTTAATGCATTCGCGCTTTACCCAGGCCAAATCCGTCACGCTGACGACCAAACACGTACTGCTGTCCGTTTTCGCTTTCTTCTCCCTGATCATGCTGTGCGCGGCCACGATGGCCGCGCTGACCTTGCGACTGGCGAGCGCAGACCTGCCTTTGCTGCGCGAATTTGTTCCGGTCGCCACGGTCAACGACCCGAACGCCAAGGACAAGTACCTGAAGGAAAACCTGGCGGCGATGGCGGTCAAGGTGGGTGAAATGCAGGCGCAGCTGATGCGCCTTGATGCACTGGGAGAACGGGTGCAGGGGCTGGCGGGAGTCAAGCCCGAGGAATTCAACTTCAAGGAATTGCCGGCCAGGGGCGGCGCCGAAATGTCCAGTCGCGGCCCGGCCCAGGAGCTGAACATGTCGGAATTTCAGCTGGCGCTGGAAGCCATGGCAAAAGATGTGGAGCATCGCTCAGACTTCATGAACGTGGTCGAAACCAAGTTGATGGGCCTTAAGGTGCAAGCCAAGTTATTGCCGACCATACAACCGGTGAATGTCACTTACAGCGCTTCCAGTTTCGGTTGGCGGCTCGATCCGTTTTCCGGCCGCAGCGCTTTTCATGAAGGAATAGATTTTCCGGCGCCGACCGGTACGCCGATAGTCGCCGCCGCGGGAGGCGTGGTGATTGCCGCGGAATACCATCCGCAGTTTGGCAATATGTTGGAAATTGACCACGGCGGCGACATCATGACCCGTTACGCGCACACCTCCAGGATTTATGTGAAGGTGGGCGACATCGTCAAGCGCGGCCAGCATGTCGCCGATATCGGCTCTACCGGGCGTTCGACCGGCGCCCACCTGCACTTTGAAGTGCATTTGAAGGGGGTGCCGCAAAACCCCAACAAGTTCCTGCAGGCAGGCGCAAACCAGGCCAACCTTGCCGAGTTAAGTAAAAAATAAGCTTGATTTTGCTCACTTCAACACCAATTGCGATGGGTATTGAAGTACGAGAGCCCCGAAATTGTCGCGAAAACCGTGTATCTGCTGATGTTTCCCGCACTGCATGGTAAAATCGCGAGTTAGCCCGCATTCGCTTTTTGTTGCTGCCGGATTAAGTTTGCCCAACTGGCTGAACTAATTCTTGCAGCGTTTTCAAGTACTTACTTAATCCACAGTCCATTCATAGCATGTCATTTCTGACCAAGATATTCGGTAGCCGCAATCAGCGACTCTTGAAGCAATACCAAAAAACCGTGCGTGAGATCAGCGCACTGGAACCGCAGCTTGAAGCCTTGTCGGATGAGCAATTGCAAGCGAAGACGCCCGAGTTCAAGGAGCGCATCGCGAAAGGCGAAGAACTGGACGCGCTGTTGCCGGAAGCGTTTGCTGTGTGCCGCGAGGCCAGCAAGCGGGTGCTGAAAATGCGCCACTTTGACGTGCAGATGATAGGTGGCATGGTATTGCATTACGGCAAAATTGCTGAAATGGGAACCGGCGAGGGTAAAACCCTGATGGCAACCCTGCCTACCTATTTGAATGCGCTGGCCGGCAAGGGCGTGCATGTAGTGACGGTCAATGATTACCTGGCACAGCGCGATGCCGAGTGGATGGGCAAATTGTATGGCTGGCTGGGGCTGAGCACCGGCGTCAACCTGTCGCAACTGGATCACGATGCAAAGCAGCTGGCCTACGGTTCCGACATTACCTACGGCACCAATAATGAATTCGGTTTCGATTACCTGCGCGACAATATGGTGTACGAAGCCCGGGACCGGGTGCAGCGCGTCTTGAATTTCGCAGTGGTCGACGAGGTCGACTCGATCCTGATCGATGAAGCGCGTACCCCGCTGATTATTTCCGGCCAGGCAGAAAACCATACCGACCTGTACTACAAGATCAATGAAGTGCCGAAATTGCTGACCTTGCAAATCGGCGAAGAAACGCCGGACGGCAAGGGCCAGATAGAAGTGCCGGGCGACTACACCAAGGACGAGAAGTCGCACCAGGTGCTGCTGACCGAAGCCGGCCACGATAATGCCGAGCGCATCCTGACCCAGATGGGCCTGCTGCCGGAAGGCGCATCGCTGTATGACGCCGCCAACATCACCTTGATCCATCACCTGTATGCCGCGCTGCGCGCGCATGCGCTGTACTTCAAGGATCAGCACTACGTCGTGCAAAACAATGAAGTCGTGATCGTCGATGAATTCACCGGCCGCCTGATGACGGGCCGTCGTTGGTCCGACGGCCTGCACCAGGCTGTCGAAGCCAAGGAAGGCGTCAAGATCCAGAACGAAAACCAGACCCTGGCTTCGATCACTTTCCAGAACTACTTCCGCATGTACAGCCGCCTGTCGGGCATGACGGGAACCGCCGATACCGAAGCTTACGAGTTCCAGGAAATTTATGGCCTGGAAACGGTCGTCATTCCGCCGAACCGGCCGTCCCAGCGCAAGGATCGCCAGGATCAGGTATACAAGTCCGCCGAAGAAAAATACGGCGCGATGCTGACGGATATACAGGATTGCTACGAGCGCGGCCAACCGGTACTGGTCGGCACCACCTCGATCGAAAATTCCGAGCTGCTGTCCGGCATCCTGACCAAGGCCAAATTGCCGCATAACGTATTGAATGCGAAACAGCATGCGCGCGAGGCGGAAATCATCGCACAGGCGGGCCGCCCCAAAGGCATCACGATTGCCACCAACATGGCCGGCCGCGGTACCGATATCGTATTGGGCGGCAACGTCGCCAAACAGGTGCAACTGATCGAAGCCGATGACAGCCTGTCGGAGGCAGACAAGCAGCAAAAGGCCAAAACACTGGGCGACGAATGGCAATCGCTGCACGAGCATGTGGTCAGCGCCGGCGGCTTGCACATCATCGGCACCGAGCGCCATGAGTCGCGCCGCGTAGATAACCAGTTGCGCGGACGTT
>DATHMC010000307.1:0-5823 GCA_035487495.1 Undibacterium sp. | reverse complement strand
AATATCGTCGGCTTCACACCGGACAGCAAGACCATGTTCGTGGCTGCCAACCGCGACGACTTTGCCGCGATGAACCTGTACCGCGTGGACCTCGCCACCGGCGACATGAAAGCGCTGGGGCAAGCCGGCGACTACCACCGCACCACCACCGTATCGGAAGACGGCCAGCATATCGCCACGATGGCCGGCCAATGGTCGCACCGCCCGGAACTGCACTATCTGGACCTGAGCAAGGCCACACGCCAAACGCTGACGCAAAGCCACGACCCGGTCTGGGCCCAGGTGGACCTGCTGCGCCCCGAGCGCTTCAACTACGCCAATCGCCACGGCGACGCCATCCAGGCCTACGTCTTCAAACCCGCCAACTGGAGCGCCAGCGACCATCGCCCGGCCGTGGTGTACACCTACGGCGGCCCGTTGAACGACAGGCATACCGTGGAAACCGACAGCTTCCAGCAAACCGCCTACCTGTTCGGCATGTACATGGCGGCCAAGCACGGCTATGTGATGGTGGCGGTCGATCCGCGTGGCCACTCCAACTACGGCCGCCGCTTCAGCGACGCCAACTGGGAGCAGCCGGGCAAACCGCAAACCGAAGACCTGGAAGACCTGACCAAGTATATGGACAAGAAACTGGGCGTGGACGGCAAGCGCATAGGCCTGACCGGCTGGAGCTTCGGCGGCTTCCAGACCCAGTACACGATGTACACCAGCCCCGACACCTTCGCCGCAGGCATCGCCGGCGCCGGACCGACCGAATGGGAAAACTACAACAGCTGGTACAGCGGCCGCACGATAGGCAAGACCGAGCGCAGCAAGCCCACGCTGCGCCGCTACTCCCTATTGCCGCTGACCGCCGGTCTGAAAAAACCTCTGCTGCTGGTGCACGGCATGCAGGACCCGAACGTGCTCTACCAGGACACGGTCAACGTGTACCGCGCACTGCTGGAAAACGGCAAGGAAAACCTGGTTGACCTGTTCCTCGATCCGGATGGCGAGCATGGGCTGGGTGGCGTCGTGAAACCCAAGGCGCTGCACAAGAAGTATGAGAGTTTTTTCCTGGAGCATTTGGGCGCAGGTAAGTAAGTCCTCTAAAGCACGACCCGCATAGAAAATAAAGGGTGCTGAGCGATCGTTCAGGAATGATCGCTCAGCACCCTTCTTCTATTTCGCAAACCACTTTTGGCAAGGCGCCCATACCGTCAGCATATTGCGCCACATGGAATTTAACTAAGCTGGAGTGGTTGGCACAGTTAAGATGCAGATACTTCAAGGCGATCAAAATAGCCTGAAGTCACATCCGACGCAATATGCTGGCGCTATTGGCCCCCACAAAATCTATGGCCTCGACAGCCTGCTGAGCAAATGAATACGGACAGTCGATTTGTCCGTCGCATCAATCGTTAGTGGAACTGGAATGACGCGATTTCCGCTCCCGACCGCGGTAGCACTCAAGAGTTGTACGGACGTCGGTCCAGCTGGCGTCAAGGCTCGAAACGTCGCTGATGCAACTATGCCTTGACCATTCGTTCCGTTGTCGCCAAAGCGGGTTAGCTTGTCCACCGTAAAGCCGACAATCCATGCGGCAAGCGGGCCCAGTATTGGTATGCCTAACCGATTAAAGTCCGCCATTCTTCACCATCGCGCTTGAGGATGGCGGCTTGCAAGCCGACAGGGGGCGGTGCCACCCCCAGTTTCAGACACCACAGCTCGATCCGGTCTATTTTTAATTCAACCACAATTACGTCCGGGTCAGACGGGCCTCCGGGAAACCAGAGATCGGAATTCTGTAGCCACAGCGTACGCTTGAGTTCCGGGTCGTGCTCTAGCAACCGGGGACGCCCTATTAAGGTCACGTAGGCGTGCTCCTCGTCGCATTGGTAGGTCAGGGTAAGCCTTCCCGTTGTTTGCATTTCCAGCGTTTTGCGACATTTCCGCCCTGTCATGAAGCGCACCGTCCAGTTCTCGGACAATGGATAGGGCATGACAACGCGTGCGTTCGCATCGCCTTCTTCGTTAACCGTAATTGCCGTGCAAAGCTGTACTTTAGCCACGATGCTGCGAGCGATGCACAGAAGAGATTCGGTTTGACCAGTTTTCATAGGACGCTTTCTACAGTGAAAAAATTCAAATGGCGTTTGCTTTTACATCCATCGGGCCCGGGTAAATCTTGCAGTTCATCATTTACTCATCGTCTTTCCTGCCCTGTAATATGGCTGCAGCAGGGCAGGCATGCTGCCGAGCTTGACTGCTACGTGACGTAAGCATACTATACCATATAGTATGTAAAAATAAGGCAACATTAATGATCAATCAACCCTCTATATCCACTGAATCCACGCAAGCGTCGAATCGGGCTCCCCGCCAGCCACGCGACGCATGGTTTAACGCCGGCTTGCGGCTTTTAGTCGATACCGGAGCGGACGCCCTGACGGTGGATCGCTTGTGTGCCGCGGTCGAGCGCTCCAAGGGCTCGTTCTATCACCATTTCTCTGATGTGAATGGCTATACCGCTGCCCTGCTGGACTATTGGCAAGAGTTGCATACCGAAAGTGTGATGCGCACCGTTGACCAATTACCAACTCTCAGCGGGAAGCGTCAAGCGCTGGCCAATATGGCTCTATCGTTGGATAGCGCAACCGAGCGCGCGGTGCGGCAATGGGCTGCACGCAACCCCATTGTGCAACACAGGCTGAGGAAGATAGATGAGCAAAGGGTGGCCTACCTGACCGACCTGATTGCCAAACTCAACGGCGACGGCGATCTCGCCAATGCACTGGAGCTTGCCCGCATTGAATATGCAGCATTCGTCGGCATGCTCCATGTTTTCCCCGACATTTGTCAGGAAGATTTGAAACGGATGCTGCAACGCATTATCGGGCTCGTGACGCCGGACGCACCTGAATGAACATATTTGCACAGGCAATTCATGGGGGTTTCTACAATCCGCCGCGCTACGATTACTAAAACGCATTCCAAAATGACGCGCTGTGCTACACCCGCCCATCAAACATAAAGCTAATCATTCCCATGACGACTACTATGAATTCCCTGCTCCTTCTTGCCGCAGTGTTGAACGCCATCTGCTCGCTGTTACATGTACTCATCATCTTTGGCGGCGCTGCCTGGTATCGCTTTTTTGGCGCGGGCGAACGCATGGCCAACGCCGCAGCATCAGGTGAATGGTATCCAGCCGTTATTACTTCCGGCATCGCGGCAGTCCTGATGATGTGGGCTGCCTATGCTCTCTCTGGAGCCGGTGTCATACCCCCGCTTCCTTTTATCAGGACCTGCCTCGGTATAATTACCGTAATTTTCCTGTGCCGCGGTTTTGCCGTCGTGCCGCTGTTTTTATTTGCGCGCGCCAAAGTTAACGGATTCATGGCGTGGAGTTCGTTGATTTGCATCGCCATTGGCTTCGTACACTTGTCGGGATTGATGCAGGTGTGGGCGCAGTTCTGAACCGAGACAGCAGGTCGAATAAGTCGAAGACGTTATCCGACGCACGAAAATATTGGTACGGAAACGCCGAAAAGGCGTAACAGTCATCCTATTGGACACTGAGAAAATCTCTAAAATCGCTCGTCAGCAGGTGCAGGTGCGGATCGATCACTGCGCTGATTTTGGCTGACCTGCAGTGCTCGGTCGCGCTGACGATTCCTTATGGCGTCGACCAGTGGATTAGTGAATTATTGGCTGAAGCGTGTTGCGACGGCAGAAACGTCCCAAAGTCGCAACCGCGAATCTGACTCGAACGATCACAGTGCAGCTATTGTGGTGAAGAACACGACATTTTGATGCGCTGAATTCAGAAATTCAGCGCGCTTGTCTTACATTGAACAAATGTCGTCGGCATTAGGCTTTACTCTAAGTCTAGCACCCATTGAACGCTGTCACCCTCTGTCAGTATTTGACTGATACCTAGATTGATGCCCAATGTATTCATTTTGCGAGTTCAACCCGCGCTTTATTGTTCGAAACATGCGAACGCCATTTTGACGGCAGCATGCGCGTCAACGTCGATGATCGAGTTATGAGCGAGCACGACACGTTCAAACGGCCATTGGAGAATTCTTCGCGCACTGGATTGCGCCGCATGATGATCTTTGACCAGCCAGCGAACAGTTCGCGGCACAGCAAGGCGGGTGCGAACACCGGTGAGATTCGCATAGATGGTTGCCGTAAGCGGTAAATCGCCTTGCCACCATTGACACAAGTCGGTGATGATGAGTGTGCGCGACGATCTGTGAAACCAGACTGTTTCATTGCCAAAGGGAATACCTTCAAAGAAAATCTGCCCAAGATCTTCTTGCCATTCAGGCTCGACTGATGACGTCAATTCGCGCAAGGCGTTTAGATCCGGCCGCTTGGCGAGAAGCCCCGGAGCACCAAAAATCTTGGCCTGCGGGAAGGCTGCGATGTATTCTGAGATGAACAGATGATGCGTCTTGTTCGGGGCAACTATGTACTGCACATCCCCCAGAGCCGAGAGTTGCGCGCGTATATCGGCCGACAGAGGAACCGGTGAATGTACCCATAGGCTTGAGTCACTGAGGCGAACGACGGTCATGCGTGACGAGACGCGCATGCCATTTGCCACGAACTCGTGCTGCGTATGCCAGATGTTGGGGGCGATGGTTTGAAGCATTACAATGAACCTCACTTGTTTTATAAAATAAACTCTGGCGGCATGCGCAAACAAAGCTTTACTGAACATTGCACACCATACCTCATGGTATGGATATGATTACATTTGCAATTGCATGTGTCAATACTATTAGGTATGGTAACGCGATGGATGAAAAAAAGAATCGAAAGAACTGGCTAAACGCGGGCTTGACAGCACTTGCCGATGCGGGACCGAAAGGGTTGCGTATTATGTCGATTGCCAAGCAACTCGGCGTCACCAAGGGCAGCTTCTACTGGCATTTCAAGAACCTGGAAGAATATGAGTCTGCACTCATTGAAGAATGGGAACAATGTCACACGCTAGAGGCCATTGAATGTGTAGAAAACGCGGGCGGTGATGCTGATACAAAGCTGCGTCATTGGTTTATGGGTGCTGCGGCGTCAGATTTCACGCTGGCTCGGGCCATACGCTCTTGGTCTCTGACAGACCAAGTTGTGCGAGAAGTACAGGCCCGGGTTGACCAGCGACGCATCGACTATCTGGTGAAATTATTGCGCGGAATCGGTTGGCCAAAGGAGGAGGCCACGACGCTGGGACGTTGGGCGTATTGGGCATTCATTGGATATTCCACACTGGAGGGGCCGCCAGTAACTATAAAGCAGCTAACATTGATCCTTGATATCTTGACACCAAGGTAGGCTTGTTCAATTTTATCAATTTGTTCGCTCAATTCACTGCACACTATCTCGGCTACGCGATTTGCACCGCACTCGTTCGGCATATTACGGAGCGCTAAAAGTCGGGTCAGAATTCTTTTTCGGAATTCACCGGGTGTCATTTCAATTTTTTGATTTAGTGATAGAAATGTAGCCTGTATAAAATCGTAGCAGTCACTTTCGACTGTCCGGTTGAATCCGCAGTCTACGGCAGACCATCAGGCAAAGAAGTTCGACCGCCTCTCCTTGCCGATTGCGAACCTTTAAGTTGCGAATGGGCCGAGCATTTTCTGTTAAGTGAAGTCACAGTCACTAACACAAAGGGCGCTGAGCAACTATCTCTAGATAATTGCTCAGCGCCCTTTTCCCATCAAGATCACAGCAACACCCAAACAGGCATTGCTGCTACCAATTAATGGTGATGACCGTGCTCGCCGTGCACATGGCCATGCGCAATCTCTTCGTCGCTGGCAGCGC